>CANRCY010000045.1 GCA_947629225.1 uncultured Clostridia bacterium
AGCCTTCGGTGCGGACGACTGCGTGCGGCTGAGTTATTCCCTCTCCATGAAGGATATGCTCGAAGGACTCGACCGCATTGACGCGTTCCTCATGAGCCTTTCATAAAATAGAGAAAAATTTTTTCAAAAATCCCTTGAAAAGTTCACGAAAAGTTGTTACAATAAAAATATCAAAGGCGCGGACTGCGCACATCAGGAGGTTATCATGATCAAAATCATTTGCGGACCCAAAGGAAGCGGAAAAACAAAGAGGATTATTTCGGCGGCGAACGACGCCGTCACCGTTGCCAAGGGGCATTTGGTTTTTATCACCGACACCAAACGTTATATGTATGACTTAAAGCGCGAAGTGCGCTTTATCGACGTCAGCGACTACAACGTCGCGGGGGAAGACGCGCTCTGCGGCTTCATCAAAGGGGTGATCGCGGGCAGTTACGACAACGAGTACGTCTTTGTGGACGGCGTGGCGCGCATCGCGGGCAAAGCCATCAAGGACATGGCGCAGATCTTCTATATGCTCGAAAAAGTCGCCGAAATGCGCGATCTCAAGCTCTACATCACTTGCAGTTGCACCGAGGAAGAACTCCCCGAATTTGCCAAGAAATACATCTGAGTTCGGTTTCGCACGATTCTTTGCTCGTGTCCCCCTTGCCCACCCCTTGAGGGGTGGGTGTCGCGCGCAAAGCGCGTGACGGAAGGGGTGTCACTTCGAAAAGAATCGTGCGAGGAAATTAGCGTGCGCGTTTTAACTTTCTTGTCCTCTCGTTCGTTTCATCGGACAAGAAGGCAAAAGTAATTGCCAAATTGTGTGCGTTGCCGCAGGGAAACCCTGCTCCGCGCCGTCATTGGAAAGCAGCATTCTTGCCCGCCCTCGCGTTAGCGGGGGAGGGGTAGGGGAGGGGGCTCCTTATTCTCTTGCACGGGCTCGCCAAATGCGGGCGCGCAAGCATAACGTCCGAAAAAAATTTTCATAAGAGCCGTCCCGCACGTCGGGACGGTTTAGGTGTGTGAAAAAATATGGAGGAAATATGAACTTTATCAGCACAAGAGGGGGCGAAGCCGTTTCGGCAGCCGAGGCGATCGTCCGCGGCATGGCGGAAGGGGGAGGACTGTTCGTCCCCGAGACCATTCCCGCCGTCTCCGAAGGGGAGCTCGAAGAGATGCTCGGCATGAACTATCCCGAGCGCGCCGCCTTCATTCTCGGCAAATACTTCGGCGAATTCCCGCAGGAAGAGCTGCTTTCCGAAGCGGAAAAGGCGTATGCCCGCTTCGAGGGAGAGGACGCGGCGCCCCTCGTCAAGATCGAGGACGGGCTCTTCCTTTTGGAACTCTTTCACGGTCCTACCTGCGCCTTTAAGGATATGGCGCTCTCCCTCTTGCCCTATCTTCTGCGCAAGAGCTGCGAACTGCTCGGCATCAAAGAGCAGATCCTCATTCTCGCCGCCACGAGCGGAGACACGGGCAAAGCCGCGCTCGAAGCGTTTGCGGACGCTGAGAGGGTCAAGGTCGCCGTGTTCTATCCCGAAGAGGGGGTCTCAAAAATGCAGAAGTTGCAGATGACGACGCAGGACGGCGGGAACGTGGACGCCGTCGGCGTAAAGGGCAACTTCGACGATTGCCAATCGGCAGTCAAAAAGATCTTCCGCTCCCGCGAATGCAGGGACAAGCTCAAAGAGAGGGGGGTCATACTCTCCTCGGCGAACAGCATCAACATCGGCAGGCTCGTGCCCCAGATCGCCTATTATTTTTCGGCATATTGCGACCTCGTAACCTCGGGTCAAATCGCGGCGGGGGACTTGGCGGATTTTGCCGTCCCGACGGGAAACTTCGGCAACATTCTGGCGGGCTATTATGCAAAACAAATGGGGCTCCCCGTCGGCACGCTCGTGTGCGCGTCCAACCGCAACAACGTCCTCACCGATTTCTTCCGGAAGGGGACGTACGATAAAAAACGCACCTTCTACCGCACGATGTCTCCCTCGATGGACATTCTCGTCTCTTCCAATCTCGAACGGCTTCTCTTCGAAATTTCGGGCAGGGACAGCGCGCTCACCGTCGAACGCATGAAGGCGCTCGCAAACGCGGGGAGGTATTCGATCCGCGCGGAGGAACTGAAAGCGCTCTCCCAAACCTTCTTTGCGGGCTATGCGAGCGAAGAAGATACGGTGGAGTGCGTGTACGAGTTCTTCGAAGAATTCAATTACCCGCTGGACACCCATACGGGGGTGGCGATGCACGTTGCGCGGACGTACTGCCGCAAGCGCGCAGAGGACGTAAACGCCGAGCCCCGCCCGATGGTGGTCGTGAGCACGGCGAGCCCCTATAAATTCCCGCAGGCGGTGTATTACGCCCTCACGGGGAACGATGTGAAAGACAGTTTCAAGGGCATCAAGCGCATTCATTTGATCACGGCAATGAAGGTGCCCGAGAGTTTGAAGGCGCTCCGCTATAAGCTCCCGCGCTTTAAGACGGTGATCCCGTCCGATAAAATTTTCGAAGAAGTGCTGAATTTCGTCGGATAAAAAAGAAGGCGCCGCCGAGGCAATTTGCCTCGGCGGCGCCTTCTGTGTCATGATAAAATTACGTCTTCGCACGATTCTTTTCGAAGTGACACCCCTTCCGTCACGCGCTTCGCGCGCGACACCCACCCCTCAAGGGGTGGGCAAGAGGGTGGAACGAGCAAAGAATCGTGCGAAATAAAATTTACTTGCCTTAGGCGGAATTCACTTCCGCCGTGGGCGACACAATTTGGCAATTACTTTTGCCTTCTTGTTCGATGAAACGAACGAGAGGACAGGCGGGTTAAACCGCTCTTGCCTATTTCTTCACGGAAAAAGATTGCGTAGCAAGATTTTTCGTGAACCTATTTTATTAAATTTTTCCAGATCTCTTCGAAGCGTTCCTCCATTTGGAGCGTATCTTCGGCGAGCTTGCGGATATCCTCGTCTTCCTCGTCCTCGCTCATGTCGGCAAGGCTCGATTTGATCGCGGTGATCCCCATTACCGTGCCCTGCGTCATCATCTCCGAAATGTGCGCGCGGGAATTGTCCGCCATCGTGCTCATCTTGATACTGCTCCACATCATCGCTTTTTTGATGGGTCCCGGGTCTTTGAGTTCGATGTTCTTGTCTTTGGCGAGAATGGCGGCTCTGCCGCACATGTGCTCGTATTCGTCGTGCTGGCGCAAAAGTTCTTCCCTGACGTCCCCGTCCTCCGCCTCGGGCAGAATGTCCGAGATCGACTGCAAGGCGAGCTGGCAGTTGCGGTGGACCTCCGAAAGTATTTCTTCACTCTTTTTCAAAGCCATGACGATCCTCCTTTTACCGTCAGTTTGAGAAAATTTTTGTTTCCTATGCAAAACCGCTTGACTTTTCCGCTTGGGTATGCTAAATTTTCCTATGAGCCGCTAAGGACGGGCACAAAGCGTTCCTGAAACAGAGGACCGCCTACGAAGCCTTGCGAGACCTATAAGGAGGTACAATACATGTACGCGATCATCGAAAACGGCGGAAAACAGTATAAGGTTTCCGAGGGCGACGTGGTGAGAGTGGAAAAGCTCAAAGCAAATGTGGGCGATACCGTCACTTTCAACGTGCTCATGGTGAGCGGAGACGACGGCGTGAAGATCGGCAAGGAAGCCGAGGGCGCAAAAGTCACCGCAAAAGTCGAAGCGCAGGATAAGTTCAGAAAGATTATCGTCTTTAAGTACAAGTCCAAGAAGAACGAGCGCAAAAAGCAAGGTCACCGTCAACCGTTCACGCAGGTGAAGATCGAGAGCATCACGCTCTGATTCGCCGCAGGGGGCATTCGCCCGAAAATTCAAGAAGAAGGAGAAAGAAAAATGTTTTTTATCGCATTGTTCGCTCATAAAAAGGGTACGGGTTCTTCGCACAACGGCAGAGACAGTAACGCGAAGCGCCTCGGGGTCAAGCGGCAGGACGGACAGCTCGTCCATGCGGGCACGATCCTTGTCCGCCAGCGCGGCACGAAGATCCACCCCGGCGAGAACGTCGGCATCGGCGGCGACGATACCCTGTTCGCTTTGAAAGACGGCATCGTCCGTTTCAAGCGTTTGGGCAGAGATCAGAAGCAAGCGGTCATCGAAGAAGTTCAAGAAGCGTAAAGTAAAAGCCTCCCTTTTCGGGAGGCTTTTTTGCGGGGTTTTGGGTTTCCCTTGCTGCCCCAATTTGTCATTTCGAGCGGAACGAAGTGAAGTCGAGAAATCTCGCCTTATGATAATGCGGTAGAGATGTCTCGACTACGCTCGACATGACATTTTGGAATGTCGTTCCGCTCCCCCTCGCTGTCCCTCGCGTAGCGGGGGAAAGTGGCGAACGTAGTGAGCCGAAAGGGGGGAAGTGTACCGTGCAAGAAAATAAGGAGCCCCCTTCCCTACCCTCCCCCCAACTTGTTGGGGGGAGGCAAGAAAACTCCGGATTTCACACCTCCACCATCTTCAAAATGCAGTCGCCTGTGTTGGTGTTGCCGAAAATGTACACCGTATCGCCGATCAGACAGGCGCGGGCGTCGTCGAAAACTGCGCCGACGTTTTCCACCGTCAAAAGCTCCACGAGGTTGTAGCCGTCGAACCGCAACAAGAGATACCCGCTCTTGTGTTCGTCGTAGGACCCTATCTGCAAGCCCACGAGCCCATGTTCCGCGTCGATGAAGTACGCCTTGAATTCGGAAGAAAATTCGGCAAACCGTTTGAATTCGCAAACCGATTCCACGGTTTTTCCGTTCGGGGAATAGACTTCGATTTTAAGCTCGTCGAAGTTGCCCCCGTAGCCGATGCCGAGGAGCGTTCCGCCGTAAAACTTGATAAGGCTCATAGAATATCCCGCGATCGACCCCGAATCCGTGGACGTGATGTGGTTATAGTCGCTCAGGTCGAATTCAAACACGGGGTCGTCGATCTCGACGACATAGTTGTCGTAGGAGACCTCCGCCGTGCAGACATAGGCGGTATTCCCGTCGAAGCGCGCCGACTTCACGCTCTCGCCCTTGGGCGCGAAATCGATCACGGGCGTTCCCAAGAGAGAGAAGTCGGAAATGTCGAAGCAGTAGAGGTTGCAGGTCGGGTCGTGCAGCCCTTCGAGGGGGTCTTTCTCCGTATCGTAGGAATAGACGGAGGAGAGCACTCTGCCCGTCGTGAACACGCGGAGCACGCCTTCGAACTCGTCGAGGGAGTATTGGTCGACGATCCTGCCGACTGCCGAACCTTTGTTGCGGTAGGTGAGGGAAGCGCCGTCGTAGGCGGTGCGGGCGATCTCGGTCATGTCGCGGGTGCACTCCGCGGGACCGATGAGCCCCTCATGTTCGAGCTCGAACGCCTCGATATAGGACCGCGTGGTGTAGATGTTCTCCGCCGAGACGTACACGTCCTCCGAAAAGTCGAAATACGCCTCGCAGTCGTTTGCGGAAAGGGTGTCCGCCGCGAAAGAGGAGATCACGGTGTAGCGCGCGCTCTGCGGGTCTTCGGGCAGAACGATGTTCTCCATGGGCAGAATTTCGCCGTCCACCGAGGGAAGATATTGCTTCTCTTCGGCAAAGTCGGGAGTCCTTTTCACCGCAAAATTACTGACAAGAAGCAGGGTATTTCCCACAAGGCGGGAGGAGACGTAATCGCCCGAGACGGAAGCCCTCGCAAATTCGCGGGGAGAGGACGGGTCGGAGACGTCGATCCCGAAAATGCGGGTAAAGAGCGCCTTTGCGTCTGTGTCATAGTAGGGCACGAGGACGAGGATTTTCGTGCAGTCCGAGGTGAGGTACATCTCCCGCCGCTCGCCGTAGCCGTTGTAGGCGTAGGGGTCCTCGTCCGAAATCTCATACGTATTCACTTTTTCGCCCGAAACGGTGTAGATCGTGAGGATGAGCTTTGCGGGCGAAGTGTAGGGGGACATTACTATCTTGCCGTCTTCGTTCAAAATGGGTTCTCCGTTTTCGTCTGTGAGGACGTCGCCCTGATGATAGCGCGCTTCGGCATAGCTCAGATAGTAGAGGTACTTGTCGCTCCTCTTCAAAAGGTCGCCCTCCACAATACCTTGAACCTGGTTGTTCGTCACTTCCTCGTAGTGTTGGTCGTCCGAAGTGGGCGGGTTTCCTTCTCCCACACTCCCGTTGCCAAGGTCGGGATCCGCCGCGCCGTAGCCGCCGAAGAGGAAAGCAAGCGCCGCCCCCGCGTACTCCCGAAAATTGTTGGTCCTGCGGGATTTGGAATAGGTGAGCGAGCCGATCTCGTCCATGAGGGCGTAATATTCGCTCCCTGCATAGGCGGAAATGTCATACCCGCCGACGGTGTAGGGGAAAAAGAGGGTCAAATTGAGCGCGAGCAGAAACACCGCCGCCACCGAAGAGAGGACGGAGACGAGGGCGATCTTGCGCCGTCTCTTCTGCCGTTTGTGCTCCTCTTCCGCCTTTTCGAGAATTTTATTCAGCCGTCTGCCGTAATTGTCGTGTTCGTCATAGGTCGTCATAGCCGATGCCTTCCTTTAAGAGGATTTCTTTGAGGGCGGCTTTCGCCCTCGCGAGGAGGTTATACACTTTTTTGCGGCTTTTGCCCGTCATCTCGCAGATCTCGGCGATCTTGTAGCCGTCGAAATAGGAGAAGTAGAGCACGTCCCGATAGTTTTGCGGCAATTTTTGCAGGCACTGGTACACCTTTCTGTCCCGCATGCGGTCGGCGATCTTCCGCTCGGTATCCGTATGGACAAGGCTCTCGGCATAGCCCGAAAGGGGAAGCTCTTTGCGCCGTTTGGAGCGCAGAAGATCGAGGCACTTGTTCCTTGCGATCTTGTAAAGGTATGCCTTAAAGTGCAGCGTATCGGGGAGCTGTTTCCGCTTTACGATGAGCGCGGCAAAGGACTCCTCCATGACGTCCTCGGCAGTCGCATAGTCGCGCACATAGAGATAGGCATATTGGGTAAGCCCGTCGCTGTATGCGCGCACCAACTCTTCGAGCGCATGGGGGTCTCCTTGCAGATAGCGGCGGTAGCTACTGGCACCGTTGTCCTGCATCCGTGCACCTCCTACGCAAATAAAACGAGCGAAAGAAAGAAATTACTCATAAAAAAGTATAAATGTTGCGAAAATTTTTGTCAAGATGGGAGAGGGAATGGGGACCTTGCTGCCCCTGAAGAGGAAGTGGCGAACGAAGTGAGCCGAAAGGGTTTTTGAACCCCTCAGTCACTCACTGCGTTCGTGACAGCTCCCCTATAAGGGGCGCCAAGGGGACGCCCCCACCTGTCTCGCTTGCGCTCGCCACCCGCCCCCATAAATAGGGGCAGGTCGGATGGGCGGGTGACATTCCCAAATGTCATGTCGAGCGAAGGCGTAAGCCGCAGTCGAGACATCTCCACGACATTATAATAAGGTGAGATTTCTCGACTACGCTCGAAATGACAAAATAAAACGTACGCTCGAAATGACAAAAGAGAACATGCGGGCTGCTCCGCATGACGCGTCCGGGCTCGTGCCGTCCTTAGGCAACATAGAACGTGCGGGCGGCTCAGCATGACGCGTACGGGTTGCGGCTTCGTCCGAAATGACAAATAATCCGCTTGCCAAGTTGGCACGATTATGGTATAATGCCTGCGGTATGAAGGTGTTTGCAGTGAGCGATCTTCACCTCTCGGGGCTCATGGATAAGCCGATGGACGTCTTCGGTCCGGGGTGGGAAGGTCACTTTGAAAAAATCAAAGCCGATTGGGCGGAAAAGGTCTCGGATGAGGATATCGTCCTCATCGGCGGCGATACTTCGTGGGGAATGCGCCTCGAAGAGGGCGCGTTCGACCTCAGATCGCTCGCCCCCTTAAAGGGGCAAAAGGTCTTTATCCGCGGCAACCACGATTTTTGGTGGAACGCCATTTCCCATGTGCGCGCGTCCGCGCCCGACGGGACCTTCCACTTCCTGCAAAACGACTGTATCAAACTCGGAAAATACATCATCGCGGGTTCGCGCGGCTGGCTGTGCCCGGGGAGCCCCGATTTTACCGAACACGACATGGCGCTCTATCTGCGCGAGGGGGAGCGATTCAAGCTCGCCTTCAAAGAGGTCGAAAAAGTGCGGAGCGAGGGGGACGTGCTCATCGCCCTTCTCCACTATCCGCCCTTCGGCGTAAAGGCGGAAGACACGGTATTTACCGCCCTCTTCGAGGAGAACAGGGTCGACAAAGCGGTGTTCGGGCACTTGCACGGCGCGGGCTTCTTCCCGCTCAAAAGCGAAAAGAACGGCATTTCGTACTACCTCACTTCCTGTGACAAGTTGCATTTCACCTTGGCGCAGATCTGCTGAAACCATTTTTCGGAGCAAAAACCGTGAACAGAAAAGACTTGTTGGGGCTCTATGACCTTTCCGCGGAGGAGATCGAAGAAATTCTTTGCCTCGGGCTCTCCTTCAAAGCCGCCTTAAGGCGGGGCGAAAAAAATTTTTCCGCGCTCAAAGGGAAGTCCGCCGTCATTCTCTTCTACGAGAACAGCACCCGCACCCGCACGAGCTTCGAACTTGCGGCGAAATTTTCGGGCGCGGAGGTCGTCAACATCTCGGTGGCGACTTCTTCCGTGCAGAAGGGGGAGACCCTCGTCGATACGGGCAAGACGCTCGACGCGATGAAAAACGACGTCATCGTCATCCGCCACCCCATGGGCGGCGCGCCCAAACTGCTGGCGGAAACGGTCAAGGCGCACGTCATCAACGGCGGCGACGGCATGAATGAACACCCCACGCAAGCTCTCCTCGATATGCATTTGGGGAGCATTGCGGGATTAAAGGTCGCCATTCTCGGCGACATCCGCCATTCCCGCGTTGCAAAGAGCAATCTGTACGGGCTCACCAAGCTGGGCGCGGAAGTGCGGATGTTCGGACCCAAGACCCTTTTACCCGAGGGGTTGGAGCGGGAAGGGGCGATCGTCTGCCGTTCCCGCGAAGAGGCGGTCGAGGGCGCGGACGCCGTCATGGGGCTGAGGATCCAGCTCGAACGGCAGAAGGCGGGGAATTTTCCCTCCCTCGGCGAATATGCCAAATATTACGGCGCGGACGAGCGGATTTTATCTTATGCGAAGAAGGGCGCGCTCGTCCTGCACCCCGGTCCCGTCAACAGGGGAGTGGAGCTGACGAGTTCCGTCATCGACGGGGCGCAGAGCCATATCGAAGATCAGGTCCTCTCGGGGCTTGCGGTGCGCATGGCAGTCTTGTCCCTTCTCGTCAAGGAGGAGAAAGCATGATCCTGAAAAATGCCGAAGTCGTATTGAAAAGCGGGGTCGTCCGCGCGGACGTCGCCGTCCGAGAGGGCAGGATCGCCGCGATCGGAAAGGTCGAGCCGACCGCCGAAGAGCTTGTGCTCGACTGTTCGGGTTGCACCGTCTTGTCGGGGCTCATCGACATGCACGTCCATCTCCGCGAGCCGGGGTTCGAACACAAAGAGGATATTTTAAGCGGCAGCCGCGCCGCCGTCAAGGGCGGGTTCACGCAGATCTGCTGTATGCCCAACACCAATCCCGTCGCCGACAACAAGGTCGTCGTCTCCTACATCAAACAGCGCGCGCGGGAGGTCGGGCTGTGCAAAGTCCACCCCATCGGCGCGATCACCAAGGGGCAGAAGGGAGAGGAACTCGCCGCGATCGGCGGCATGAAGGCGGCGGGAGCCGTCGCCCTCTCCGAGGACGGAAAGAGCGTCTTAAATTCCAAACTCATGGCAAACGCCATGCTCTATGCGAGCGACTTCTCTCTCAAATGTCTCTGCCACTGCGAGGATCCCTCTCTTTCGGACGGCGGGGTCGTGAACGAGGGCTACTCCGCCACGGTGACGGGGCTCAAAGGGAGCCTCCGCGCCGCCGAGGACATCATGATCGCCCGCGATCTTCTCCTTGCCGAGAGCCTGCATTTGCCCGTGCATATCTGCCACGTCTCCA
>CANRCY010000046.1 GCA_947629225.1 uncultured Clostridia bacterium
GGCGGCGAAGTCGTGCTCGCCGACGAGCAGGGAGGCTGCGGCTCTCATTCTTTCGACGGAAGGCAAAAAGGGCAGGCGGGCGGCGTACCTTTCGCAGAGCGGCAGTTCCGTCTCGGCAAAATAGGCGCGGTAGCGGTAGGTCTTGCGCTTTGCCGCGCGCGTTGCGTCGAACTCCGCGGGCGCGGCGGCGCTTTTGAGCGCACGCACGTCGGGCGGGAGCAAGCGGTTGAAGCAAAACGCGAGTCTTTCGGCAGGAACGGAAGTTTCCGCGTCGAACACGGCGACCTGCCCGAGGGCGTGGACGCCCGCGTCCGTCCTGCCGCTCGCGAAGACGGCGGTCTTTGCGCCGAAGAGCGTTTCCGCCGCGCGCTCGACCTCGCTCTGCACGGTGCGCTTCGCGGGTTGGTTCTGCCACCCCGAAAATGAGGAGCCATCGTAGCTTAACAGCAAAACATATCTCATATTCGCCTCATATCGGGAAGACGGGGAACACAAACATGACGGCGACCCCCGCGATCAGCGCGGCGAGCACCGAAAAGGCGATCGGGTCGCGCCAAGTGAGGCGCAGTTTTTTGTATTTCGTCCGCGCGTTCCCGCCCGAATAGCAACGGGCGTCCATCGCTTCGCCGAGTTCGTCCGCCCGCCTGATCGCCGAAAGAAGAAGCGGGATGAGCACCGAAACGATCGCCTTCATCCTGCGAAAGAGGTTTCCCGAATCGATACAGGCTCCCCGCGCCTTCTGGGCGTTCATGATGCGCTCCGTTTCGTCGAGCAAAATGGGGATGAACCGAAGGGCGATGCTCATGATGAGCGCGAGCGCATGCACGGGAAAGCGGATGAGTTTGAGCGGGGAGAGCAAACTCTCGATGCCGTCGGTCAGGGCGACGGGCGTCGTCGTATAAGTGAGAAGGGACGAGCCGATCACGAGCAGACACAGCCTTAAAACGAGAAATGCCGAGAAGATGATCCCCTCTTGCGTGATACGGAAAATTTTCCACTGCCAGAGAACGGGCTCTCCGCCCCAATACACCTTGTCTCCGCTGTGGAAAAAGAGGTTGACGACCGCCGTGAAGATCACGAGGAACAAAATCCCTTTGACAGCCCGCAGGACCTTTCCGAGGGGAATGCGGGCGCAAAGTACGGCGACGATGAGCACGAGCGCGCACGCGCCGAGCGCCAGAAATTCCCGCGCGAGAAAGATCGCGACGATGTAGCCGATCAAAAAGAGGATTTTGAGGCGCGGGTCGAGGTTGTGCACGAACGATTTGACGGGATAGTATTGCCCGAAGGAGACGTCTTTCAGCATGATCTCCCTCCCCGTGCGAGGACCTTGGATACAAAGTCTTCCGCCGTATAATCGCAATCTATCTCCACGCCGCGCTCTTTGAGGGCGAGCACGAGCTTCGCGGTGAGCGGAATATCCAGCCCGAGGCGCAACAGCTCTTCCGTGTGCTTGAAAAGTTCGGCGGGAGGGAGCACATATTCCACCCTTCCCTCCGAGAAAACGGCGACACGGGTGCAGTTTTCGGCGATCTCGTCCATGTCGTGCGAGACGACGACGACCGTTTTGCACCAACTCTCTTTGAGGCGGTGCAAAAGCTCCATGACCTCCCGTTTGCCGAGAGGGTCGAGCCCCGCCGCAGGTTCGTCGAGCACGAGGATCTCGGGCTTTGTGACGATGACGCCCGCGATGGCGACCCGCCGCTTCTGCCCGCCCGAAAGATCGAAGGGAGACATGTCCTTCACCGATTCATAGTCGAGCCCGACTGCCTCGACCGCCTCGCGCACGGCGCGCTCCGTCTCCTCGCGGTCGGGTCTCTTTTCGGCGAAATTTTTATAGCCGTAGGCGACTTCGTCCAAGACCGTTTCGGCAAAGAGCTGATCCTCGGGGTATTGGAAGACCATTCCGACCTTTCTCCGCAGGGCGCGGAAATTCGTCTTTTTGCTCGTCAGGTCGAATTCCCCCACCGTGAGCGTCGCGCCGTCCTTCTTTTTTCTCCGTTTTAAGGAGGAAGGCAGGCGCAAGAGCCCGTTGAGGTGTTGCACGAAGGTGCTCTCTCCGCTCCCCGTGTGACCGATGAGCCCGAAGAATTCCCCCTCTTCGACGGTGAGCGAGACGTCGTCGAGCGCCTTGACCGCAAAGGGAGACTTCGCGTTATAAATATAGCTCAAATGCTCGGCTACGATACGCATTTTGCGATGTCCTCCGCAAGCGTATTGACGTCGAGCGCGTCAGAAACGTTCATGCCGCCCGCGCGGAGACGGTTGCAGATCTCCGCGATACGGGGCAGGGCGAGGTTGTAGGTGACGAGTTCCTCTCCCCTGCGGAAGAGACGGGAGGGCGCGTCCTGCATGACGATCTCCCCGCGGTTCATCACGACCGCGCGCGAGGCGAGGAGCGCCTCGTCCATAAAGTGCGTGATGAGAAGAACGGTGATCCCCTCTTCCTCGTTGAGTTTTTTTACGACCCCGACGATCTCCTTTCTGCCGCGCGGGTCGAGCATGGCGGTCGACTCGTCGAGAATGAGAATGCGGGGTTTCAGCGCGAGCGCGCCCGCGATCGCGACCCTCTGCTTCTGCCCGCCCGAAAGACGGGCGATCGTAGCGGTGCGGTATTCCTCCATGCCGACGGCGCGGAGCGCAAACGAGATGCGCTTGCCGATCTCTTCCCGCGGCATGCCCACGTTTTCCGCGCCGAACGCAACGTCGTCTTCCACGATCGAGGCGACCGCCTGAGAATCGGGGTTCTGGAAGACGATGCCGACCTGCTTTCTGATCTCGTACAGGTTTTTGTCCCCGAGCGCCGTGCCGAACACGGCGACTTCGCCGCTGTCCGCCGTAAGAAGCCCGTTCGCAAGGCGCGCCAAAGTGCTCTTGCCGCTCCCGTTGTGACCGAGCACGGCGACAAACTCCCCTTCCTCCACGGAAAAGTTGAGATGCTCTATGCGGAAGCCGCCCTCTTCTTCGTAGGAAAAAGAGACGTCCCGATATTCCAAAGCCTTCATTTTTTCGATATTCTTCTCTGATGATTTGAAGGGTTGCGGGGAGTTTTTTCCGCAGTCCTTCTCTATTATAACATCGCCATTGCGAAACGGCGCTGTTTTTCATGTGAAAACAAGGCGAAATTTTCAGTCCGCGACGATCGCGAGCTCTTTGAGGGCGCGGGTGCAGGCGATGTACTTCTCGTTCTCCGTCATGCCCTTGTCGTAGACCGCCACGCAGGAGAATTCGAGCCCCTTGCTCTCGAACACCGTCATGACGTTGACCTTGCTCTTGGAGACCTTTTTGCCCGACGAGAGGAAGGCGAAGCCCCGTTTTGCAAAGAGCGGAAGATATTCTTCGCGCACGATGACCGCTTTGAGCCCCTGCTTGCCGCGGAAGAACGCGCTCAGTTTGCGGGGCGGAATGACGACCGTCTCCGCGCCGTGCAAGCCGATGGGAGACATCTTGACGTCGGTAATCCCCGAGACGTATTCGACAATTTCGTTGGTGTTGCGGTAGTTGCGGTTGAGCTCGTAGAGATGTTCGAAGCCTTCCCAGCTCCCGACGCCCCGCCACGGGGTGATGTTCTGTTTGAGGTCGCCGAACACATTGAATGCCGCGCCCGCGTGGATTTTGCGGAGCAGGGCGTATTCTTCGGCGGAGACGTCCTGCCCTTCGTCGATAAACACGAGCCCGTAGCGGGGAGCGAGCTGTCTGCCCGCCGCCGTGAGAAGGGCGCAGAGCGCATAGCCGTCCGAGGGGAATATCCCGTGCATGCCGTAGCGGTTTTTGTATTGTTTTACCGTGCGGCGGTAGAAAAAGCGGGCGACATCTACGGCGTTTTCGCACCTGCCCGCGTCCGCGCAGACCTCGGAAAGGCGCAGAATGAGGAAAAATTCGCGGAACAGTTCGAGCCCTTCCTCCATCTCCCGAACCGTCTTTGCCGCGTCTTCCGCCTCTTTTTTGAGTTCGAGGCGGCGTTCGATGCGCTCGGCATAGGTGAATACCTCTTTTTCTCCCGTCTTGATACGGTAGCGCCTGAGGTCGGCGATCTCCTTCTCCACCGTGACGAGGAAGGCGGCAAGATCTTCTTCCGCGGCGGAAAATACCTTTTCGGCGCGGTTGGAAATGTCCTTCGCGCAACGGTAAAATTCGGTGAATTGGCGGAAGAAATAATCGGGCGAGCGCGTCTCTTCCCCCAAAACGAAGCGCAGAAAATCTTCGACCTG
Organism: uncultured Clostridia bacterium; assembly: GCA_947629225.1. Taxonomy (GTDB): domain Bacteria; phylum Bacillota; class Clostridia; order Christensenellales; family Borkfalkiaceae; genus Gallimonas. The sequence goes on from CANRCY010000046.1 coordinate 4,212, forward strand.
CACGAACTCGCTCATGAGCCCGCGCAACGGTTTGGTGAAATAAAAGCCCCCTTCCTTGCGCTCTTTGAGCTCGCCGAGCACGCACCTGCGCAGACGCACCGAGGCATTCTTTATTTTGCGGTATTCCTTTTGGCGGCGGATACAGTCGGAGAGCACCTTTTCGGAGACTTCGCGGCACTCCTCCCCCATAAAGAGACCGTACACGTCGGAATACAGCTTTCCGACGTCCCGTGCGAGCTCCTGCGTGAACGCGGGAGAATAGACAAAGTAGAGATAGTCTTCGCTCTCGCGCGCGCCGCCGAGCCTGCTCCCGAGGTCGATCCCCTCGTTCGAAAGCGCGCGGAAATAATAATCTTTTAGGGTGACCGTGCGCACTTTTTGGAGTTCGAGCACCTGCGAAAGTTCGTCGATAAAGGCGTTGAAGGAATCGGACGGGGTGATGACGAGCACGTCTTTGGGGCTGAGCGCCTCGTTGTTGTACATGAGATAGCTCAGACGGTGCAACATGATCATCGTTTTGCCGCTCCCCGCGCAACCCTGCAAGACAAAGCTCTCCCGCTCGGGACGGGTGATGACGTCGAACTGCTGTTCCTGAATGGTGCGGATGATGTCGCGAATGCTGACGTCGTCCTTTCTGTCCCGAATGATCTCGCGCAGGTACGGGTCGAACAAGATCTCTTCGTCCCTGCCCGCGATCTCTTCGGGGGTGAGGACGTCCCGCACGGAGAGATATTCGTTTTTGAAGCCGAGCACTTTGCCGTTCTTTACGGAGAGGGAACGGCGCAACACGGTGCGGTATTCGTATTCGTTGATCTTGAAGTTGACGCGGCTCTTCTGGTAATAGCGCACGGCAAGCGGCGCGCGCCAATCGACGATCTCGAGGTTGACGTCTCCGCGCTTGCCGATATAGTAGCTGTTATACCCCTCTTTGTCGTCTACGACGTCCATGCGGGCAAAGTACGTTTCGGTAAAATAGCATTTATAGGCGTTCAGCTTCTTTTCGAGCGCACCGATCTCGGCGTGCAGTTCGAGAATGCGGCGGTAATTTTCGGCGGCGTATTCCTCTCCCCGATTGAGCGAAGCCTCTTCCTTTTTCGCCTCGCGGATGCGGTTGCGATAGCGGGAAAGATAGCAGAGTTTGAGCATGACGAGCACGGCTTTGAGCCGCTCTTCCTCGTATCTCTGCTGCTCTTCCCCGTCGAGAAGGGAGAGGTACCAGCTCTTATCCGCGTTTTTGCGCGGTTCGAGCTTTCCCCGCGGATTGTCGACGCTCTCTTTCATAGTTTGCTCCAAAACCTTCCTTGCCGCCGCGTGCGGAGTTCTATTTTTAATCATACCATACTTTTCCGCAAAAGGAAAGACTTTGCAGAGAATTTTTTACAAGAAAAAAGAGGGTTTTTAGCGCCCTCTCCGCAAATGATGTAGTTTCTTTTCGCCTCGGGCGGTCTGCCGCCGCCCTTGCTTATTTGCGCGCGAGCTCCGAAAGATAGGAGAACGCCTTCTGCAAAGCGGCAGAGTCGAGCGAGTAGATGATCGTCTGCGCGCGGCGGTGGGTCTTGACGAGCCCCGCCTCCTTTAAGACGGAGAGATGATGGGAAACGGTCGCCGCGGTCAGATCGAATTGGTCGCAGATCTCCCCCGCGGTGTGCGGTCTCCCCTTCAAAAGCGCGAGGATTTCCCGCCGTGTTCGATCGGTAAACGCGCTCCATACGTCTCTCATGGTCTTCTCTCCCGTACTTCGAAAGTTGTCGAAATAAGTGTACCATTTCCCGACGGTTTTGTCAACCCTATTTCGACAGTTTTCGAAATAAAAAAGCTCCCCGAAAGGAGCATGGCGGAATGCACAGAGGCAGGTCACATTTTTCCGCGCGCCGTGCCGAGCATGAGCTTGATACGGTTCTCCTGGTTCACCTTCGACGCCGAAGGGTCGTAGTCGACCGCGACGACGTTTGCGTCGGGGAAGAGCGACTTCACCGCGCGCGAAGCTCCCTTGCCCGCGATGTGGTTGGGAAGGCACCCGAAGGGCTGTACGCAGACGATGTTCTTCGTGCCCGAGCCGCACAGCGCCGCCATTTCGGCGGGGATCAGCCAGCCCTCCCCCATTTTGACCCCTTGGTTGATGACGCGGTCCGCCAAGGAGCGCAGGACGGCAAAGTCGTGCCACGGCTCGAAGCCCGCTTTTTTCATCATGGCGATGAGTTTCTTCTGCTTGGAATGCAGCCATGCGTATGCGACGCGGTAGAGAAGGTGCGTTTTGCTCTTCTTTCCGTAGAATTTCGCGTCGTTAAGTTCGTTTACGACGCAATACAGGACAAAGTCCGCAAGGGGCGGAAGGACGGGCTCGCACCCCTCGGAGAGGAGAAACTCTTCGAGATGGGAATTGCCGAGCGGGGAATATTTTACATAGATCTCGCCGACGATCCCCACCTTGAGCTTGTTCTTTTCGCAGACGGAGATCGCCGAAAACGCCGAGAGGATCTCTTTTGCGTTTTTGCCGAGTTTACAAAAACCGCCCTTTTTCAGCTTTTCCTTCAATTTTGCAAAGCACTGCCCGCGGACTCGTGCGCAGTCGCCCGCGCGCCGTTCATAGGGCGCGGTGGCGTTGTAGAGGCTCATGACGAGGTCGCCGTAAAAGACGGCATGGGCGAACAGGTAAATAATGCGGGGCGTGACGTTGAACCCGCTCCCCTTTTCGAGCCCAGAGATGTTGAAAGAGAGCACGGGGACTTGGGGAAATTCGGCTTTGAGCGCCTTTCTGAGCAGGGGCAGATAGTTGCTCGCGCGGCACCCGCCGCCCGTCTGAGTGATCATGACCGCCGTCTTTTGCGGGTCGTACTTGCCGCTTTTGAGCGCGTCGAGAAACTGCCCGATGATGCAGAGCGCGGGATAGCAGGCGTCGTTATGGACGTGCTTCAAGCCCTCGTCGATGACCTGCCTGCCCTCGTTGTGAAGGGTCTCCACGCGGTAGCCTTCCAATCGCAGGATTTCGGCGAGCAGTTCGAAATGCCACGGCAGCATGTCGGGCACTAAGATGGTGTGCGTCTCCTTCATTTCGGGGGTGAACACGGGGTAATTCTCGGTGAGGTCGAGAACGTGCTCCCTCTCCGCGGGGGACGGACGCTGTTTGCTCTGCCCTTTCATTCGGTTTCCCTCCTGCTCTGTTCCTCGATCGCGGCAAGAAGAGAACGGAGCCTGATCTTGACCACGCCGAGACCCGCGATCTCGTCGATCTTGATCTGCGTGTAAAGTTTTCCCTTCTTTTCGAGAATGCGGCGCACTTCGTCCGTCGTGATGGCGTCGATCCCGCACCCGAAGGAGACGAGTTGGACAAGGTTGACGTTTTTGTGCCGCGTGGCGAACTCCGCGGCGCGGTAGAGACGGGCGTGATAGGTCCATTGATTGAGCACGTTCACTTTGACCTTCTCCCCCTGCTCGAAGACGCAATCTTCCGAAAGGACGGAAATCCCAAGCGAGGTGAGAAGTTTATCCACGCCGTGGTTGATCTCGGGGTCGGCATGATAGGGTCTGCCTGCGAGAATGATGACCTGCTTCCCCTCCCGCTCTGCCTCGGCGAGGATCTCTCTGCCCTTTTCCACAATGCCCGCATGAAATTCCTCCATGCGCGCAAGCCCCGCGCGGTATGCCCTCTTCACGAGCGCGGCGGACAGCTTATAGCGCGAAAGAGCGCGGACAAGGGTCTTTACCGTCGTCTTTTCGCTGTTCGGGTCGAGGTAAGGCATGATGAAGTTGCGCCCGTTCAGCCGCTCGTTGTTGGCTTTCAACAGCTCGGGATAGTAGGCGACGACGGGACAATTATAGTGATTGGCGGAATCGTGCTCGTCGAGATTATAGCTCTCGCAGGGATAGAAGATGAAATCCACCCCTTTGTCGAGCAAGCTCTCGATGTGCCCGTGGAGCAGTTTTGCGGGATAACAGGCGGTGTCGCTCGCAACGGTGTGCTGACCTTTGAAGTAGAGCTCGCGCGAGCTCTTCTCCGAGAGCACGACCTTGAACCCGCAGGTCTCGAAAAAGGTCGTCCAGAGCGGAAGTTGCTCGTACATGACGAGCTGCAGCGGCAGTCCCACGACGCCGCGCTTGGCTTGGACTGCTTCATCGGGAAGCGCAAGAAGACGTTCGTATTTGTAGGCGTATGCGTCGGAGACGTTTTTGGGCGGTCTGAGCCCCGCGCCTTTTTCGCACTTGTTGCCCGAGATGAATTTTCTGCCGTCGGAAAAGGTGAGAATGTTGACGTTGCAATGGGACGTACACCCTTTGCAGACGACCGATTTCGAGGAATAGGAGAAGCGGGAAAGTTCGGCTTCGGTCAAAAGCGAGGAGGTGAGCACGTCGTCGGTCGTGTTTTCCCGCGCGTAGAGCGCCGCGCCGAACGCGCCCATGAGCCCCGCAATGGCGGGACGGACGACCTCTTTGCCCGTTTCCTTTTCAAATGAACGCAATACCGCGTCGTTGAGGAAAGTGCCGCCCTGCACCACGATGTGCTCGCCGAGTTCGTCGGGCGTGCGCGCGCGGATGACCTTGTAGATCGCGTTCTTGACAATGGACATGGAGAGCCCCGCGGAGATGTCTTCTATGCTTGCCCCTTCCTTCTGCGCCTGCTTTACGGAGCTGTTCATGAACACCGTGCAACGGGAACCGAGTTCCACGGGATGCTTAGCAAAGAGCCCGAGACGGGAAAAGGGTTCGATCTCCATTCCCATTGCCTTGGCAAAAGTCTGGATAAAGGAGCCGCACCCCGAAGAGCACGCCTCGTTGAGCATGATGGAATCGATCGCGCGGTTCTTTACTTTGAAACACTTGATGTCCTGCCCGCCAATGTCGATGATGAAGTCTACGTCGGGATTGAAGTAGAGCGCCGCTTTGAAGTGCGCCATCGTCTCGACGACCCCGAAGTCGATTTTGAGCGCCGCGCGCATCATGTCCTCTCCGTAACCCGTGACGCATGCGCCGCGGATGTTGATGCGGTCTCCGATGAGAGAATAGATCTCGCGCAGACGACCGACGACGATCTCGAGCGGCTGTCCGTTGTTGGATTGGTAGTGCGAATATAAAATTTTGCAGTCGGGAGTGATAAGAAGGAGTTTGGTGGTCGTCGAGCCCGAGTCGATCCCGAGATAGGCGTCCCCCTCGTACTTGTAAATGTTTTCAAAGGAGAGGTCGCTGCGCATATGGCGGGCGATAAAGTCGCTGTATTCCTTTTGCGAGGAAAAGAGCGGTTCGCCGAGGGCGATTTCCCCCCCGTCCCGAATGTTTTGAATGCGGGAGATGAGCTCCTCTAAGGGCTCCTCTTTGGCGTTCTCGGCATACATCGCCGCGCCGACCGACATGAATTTGGGACCGTCTTCGGGAAAGATCGCATGCTCTTCGTCGAGCCCGAGCGTCTCGCAGAATGCCTTTCGGAGCCCTTTGAGATAGTAGAGCGGTCCGCCGAGGAACAGAACTTTCCCCGCGATACGGCGACCCTGCGCGAGCCCCGAGACGGTTTGGTCGACGACGGCATGAAAAATGGAGGCGGCAACGTCGCTCTTCTTTGCCCCTTGGTTGAGAAGAGGCTGGATATCGGATTTGGCAAACACGCCGCAACGGGAGGCGATGGGATAGACGCGTTCGGCTTGCAGGGAGAGTTCGTCCATCTCGTCTACGGTGAGGTCGAGACGGGTCGCCATC
>CANRCY010000047.1 GCA_947629225.1 uncultured Clostridia bacterium
CATACGCGCGGTCGCTCACCGTGCCCGAAGAGGCGGCGGAAAAGCTCGTCTTCGAAGAGGGGCTGGAATCCCTCCTGCCCCTTCTCAACGACCCGCTCCGCGCCGAAGAGGGGACGGACGAACTGCACGAAAAGCTCGTCCCCGACGAGGACGGTTTCCGCATGCTCTCCGCCATGTTGCGGGCGGCGGCGCACGCTCCTTTCCCGAAGCGTCTCCCCGCGGAGGACCGCCATGCCACGCTGTGCGTCTTCGGGCGGTTCGTGCGGGAACATCTGGCGAGCTTCGGAAGGTACGGTTTCGACCGTTGGTTCTGGACGTGGCGGCAGACGTCGGGTCTGCTCGTGCGGATCGGCTCGCTCGAATACGAGCGCACGGACGAGGGGGTCTCCATCCATATCCCGTCGGACGCTGACCTCGGGAGGGAAGCCGTTCTCTCTTCCCTCCGCGCGGCGAAAGAACTGCTCGGCGGCGGCGACTACTTCTGCCGCTCGTGGATGCTCTCGCACAAACTCAAACGGCTCCTGCCCGAAACGAGCAACGTGCGCAGATTTCGCGACCTGTTCTGCAAATTCGAGTATTTTCCCGACGATACGGGTTACCGTCTCTGGGTATTCGGCAACCCCGATCTTTCGCCCGAAGACTTCCCCGAAAAGACGTCTTTGCAGCGAAATATGAAAAAATTTGTCCTTCACGGAGGAAAAGTGGGAGCATCTCACGGATTTTTGCGCAATATTTGAAGAAATTTTGCAAAAAACCCGAAAATTATGCAATAAATCGAGAATGCTTGACAAATTGTGTCGGACGATTTACAATAGCAAACGTATTTATAAAAGAGGAAAAATACCTTATTTTACGGGGCGTTTTTTTCGCTTAACGCCCCCTCACTTTACCCCAAAAAAGCATATGGAGGAGAGATATGCCGAACAGCATCAACACCAAGATCGCGTCGATGCGCGAGGGAAAACTGACGAAGAGCCAACGCAAGCTCCTCGATTATTTCGAGACGGTCGATCACAAGCGGGTGATCTACATGTCCATTACCGACCTTGCCGCCGCAACGGGCGTTGCCGAGGCAACGGTGCTCCGTTTCTGCCGTTCGCTGGGATTCAACGGTTACCAGGAGTTCCGCCTCAACCTCGCGCAGGGCGTAATTGACATCGGGCATAAGGAGCAAGAGGGGATTGACTATGTCGACGACATTGCCGAGGCGTACGAAGAGGCGATGAAGCACTGCCGCAAAGTGCTCAAAGGCGACCGTTTGCAGACGGCATACGATATGATCTTCGAGGCGGAAACGGTGTGCTGTTTCGGCGTGGGGCATTCCTATCTCGCCGCGCTCGAATTACATAACCGTCTCATGACGATGGGCATTCTCACCTTCTGCGAGCGCGATACCCACCTTCAAAACGTGCTCATCTCTTCCCGCAGTTCGAAGGACCTCATGATCATTTTCAGCGTATCGGGAAGTTCGAAGGATACGGTCGAGGCGGCGGAGCTCGCGCGGGCATGCGGAATGAAGGTCATCGTGATCACGAGTTACGAAAAATCTCCGCTCACGCGGTATGCCGACCTTGTGCTTGCGGCGGCGCCCATGGAAGCGCCCAACGAACCGGGGGCGATGACGGGCAAGATCATGCAGTTGTTCATGGTAGACGTACTCTGCACGGGCATTCACATGTCCGATAAGACGCGGTTCGATAATTTTGTCGCGCGCAGCAGCCGCGCCACGGTGAGCAAGCTCATTTAACGGAATCGTAAAGAATATATAAAAGAATATATAAGGAATATCACCTTATTGTAATGACATTGTAACGACCCGCTCCGCGGGTCTTTTTTATTGCCCCCACGCCCCTTGCAGGGGAGCTGTCACGAGCTTGCGAGTGACTGAGGGGTTTCTAAACTGTCATGTCGACCGAAGTGGAGACATCTCTACCTTATTCTTATCACGTCATGTTGAGCGCAGTCGCCCCGCGCTGTTCTGATTCTCTAAGCGCGGCACGAGGAGCGTTTGCGACGAAGTAGCCGCCCAAGCGTCATTCCGAGCCGTACAAGAAAGAACGAAGTTCGAATAGCAACTCTCCGAGGGAATCTTGCTACGTCCAAGTACGTTTTAACAAACCCTAACGCAACAAGATGCCTTCGCGGATTGGCAAAGCGGACTGCGTAAATACATCACGGCTCAGCATGACGCAGAGCCCCGCCGCTTTGCGTCCCGCGCAAGCGTCATTCCGCCCCTGCGTCTCACCCCGCCCCTTATGCAAAGGCGTCCCTTCCCGACCCAAAAATACAAAAATTTTTTTCAAAAGAACAGTTTTTTCATAAATACATTGAATTTTCGTCAAAATGAAAAGAAAAAATAAAAATTTTTTTCAAAATCTATTGACAAGTCGGCGGTTTGAGAGTACAATGAAACTACAAAACAATATCCTTTGATCCAAAACAGGGGAATACAGGAGGAAATTATGAAAAAGCTGGTAGCATTGTTGCTCGGCGGCGCGATGTGCGCAACGGCGATCGCCGGCATTGCCGGTTGTAAACCGAAGACGCCCGCTGTCGAGGGACGCGAAGACCCCCGTGCGGCGGATGCCTATACGGCGTATGACTACGAGGGGAATGTAGTCGGCGGGTACAAGACCATTGCCGACGCGATCACCGCCGTAGTGGACGCCGACCTCGACTTCATGGAAGATGAAGCGACCGAGGATGGCGCCGAGGGCGGTTACGTCACCAAGAAGGACGGGTCCATGCACCTCTTCACGAACAAGAAGGGCGTGGGCGACGGGACCGACGACCAGTACTGGTACTACCAGGACGGCAACAAGCTCGCAGGCTACTCGGGCTGGGACGGCGACGCGGCGATCGATCATCTCCGCAACCAAAAGGTGACCGTCAACAAGGTCTCCGACATGGGTCTCACCTCGTTGCAGTCGTGGAACGGCTTCGGCTTGCTCAATGAAGTCGGTCAGGAAGATACGACGAGCAACACCCCCGCCTCGTGGGCGCTCTCCACGGCAATAGACGCGGGTCTCATCGTGTTCCCTTCGAGCATGGGCGGCGTACAGGGCACGGGCATGACCCGCAACACCTACGATCTCGACCTCTCCGAAGTCAGGATCACTCCCCCCTATGAAGGAGAGGAAGACTCCGTCTATGCCTTCATCGGCTTCTATCTCTGGCACTCCCAGTACGTGCTTGCGGTCGGCGTCGGGTGCGATACCTCCACGGGCAAGTGGTACGAATTCCAAGGCACTTCCCGCGACGACTCGTTCTCCGATCTCGAATATAACATCGGCGACTGCATCATGGAGAGTACGTGGAACAACGACGGCTACTTCACCCCCAACGCTTCCGAAATGCAGATGAAGGTGGAGACGGTCAAGTATTACGACGAAGAGTTCGACGAAAATTATTATTCGATCAAGCTCAGCGTCACGCTCGACGGCGAAGAAGCCCTCGCGCGGGAATATGACGACGATTATCTCCACATCTATTCCTCGTGGGACGGGATCGCTGCGAATAACGACTATATGTTCATCGCCGGGCTCGACGTCAAGAACAAAGTCGTTTCGGGCGCGAAGGTCGGCAACGTCGACTATTTCAACGGCGCGAAGTTCGAAAATCTCTGCGTCACGGGCGCGAAGATCTACTTCCCGACCGAGGAGGAGTTTGACAACGACGATCTCGGCTTCGAACTCAACCCCGATCTCCGCGGCACCGAGCAAGACTTCCTGCTTGCCAACAGCGAAACGGCAAGCGGCGCCTACGCATACACCATTCTTTCCAACTACGCCTGCACGTCGTACGAGGGGAGAGACAGCGTCGACTACTACTCCTTCCACTTCGACGGCGACCCCGTCGGCGAGACGGAGATCGGCGGTCAGCTCAAAGAGTATCAGGACGCGATCGACTCCCTCAGAGAGATGACGGTCGATAACGTTCAGGATTATCTCGAAACGTACGAAGAAGTGACGGGTTGGTACGGCAAGGATAAAGACCATGCCGAGTCCACCCTTAAACCCATCCATCTCAACCTGCTCGACTTCACGGCTTACGAAGAGGCTCGTTCCGTCTACGAAGATTCGATGAAGCTCACCGACGCGGGTAAGGCGGTCCGCGACGATCTCGACGCGCTCGGTCTCTTTGCGGCTCCGAATGCGGCATATCCTTACGGCGGCTGGACGGCGAACGGCAGCCCCGCAGAGGGCAAGAGATACGTTTGGGACGACGCACTCAAATTCCATGAGATCAACGAAAGATTCCTCGCCCTCGACCCCGAGGAACAGAGCAAGATCATCAAGCTCTCCGCGGGCGGACAGGACGCATACGACACGTGGGATTTGCTCTACACGACCGTAAAGGAATATCTCGACAATACGACCTACACGAGCAAGAGCTACACCATCTCGAAGATGGGCATGTCCACGACTCTCGCGACCGTGACCTACACGGGCGAGCAAGCTCTTCAAACGCTGTTCGACGTTGCGTTCCAGATCTATTCGGGAGAATATCACAACGACTCCCGCGCGGTGCCGATCGGAACGATCGATACCGACGACAATAGAAATTTCTACCGCGCATTCCACCTTCTCTTCCTCATGAACAAGATGAAGGACGAAGGCGTCGAAATCCCCGAAGGCTTCACGGATACGGTCTATGCGCAGATCACCTCTGCCGCCCGTCCGCAGGCTTGCGCGGATGACATCAACAACTACATCTATCCCGTGCTCACGCTCGCGGGCGACATCTACGCCCGTCAGCAGAGAGGGGAGTTCGTCTGGCTCGATGCCGAAATGGCGGAGATTATCAACGACCACATGGTCGGCTTCGAGAACTTCGGCGACACAGGCTTCGCGTGGAACTATGCCAACAACAAAGACCTCCGCGATACCAACCAGTATTACGAGCAGTATTTCGGTCTGCCCAACGCGGCAGGGTTCTTCGACAGCTTGAAGTACGTCACCGACGTCGTCGAACTGTGCGACGACAAGGCGGAACTCAACTCCAAGAAGCTCGGCTATGTTGCAGACGTTATCCCGCTTGAACAGGATCCTTCCCAGAACGGAAGCGACGAAGCGAAGGCAGTCGTTGCTAAGATCTTGGCTCTCGCGAAGTTCGAAGGCTACGATTACAAGGGCTGGACGACGGAAAACGAAGACAAGACGGGTTACCTCTACGATACGCTCAAAGCGTTCCGCACCCTCGTCGGCGAACGGAAAGAGCTCGGCTTGATCGACAAGGCATACGTCAGCGCGCAGATCGCGAACGCGAAGCTTTCGTCCGACCAAGAGACGGCGGCGAAGGGCAACTACGAGGCATGGGAGGCATTCTCCGCCGAGATCGCCGCGCTCGAAGAGACCGAGACCGACTTCTGGACGAAGCAGTTCACGACCCTCGAAGCGGGCTATAACAAGACGAACAGCGTCACCCTTACGGGCGAACAAGTCCTCGCCAACATCTACGAGGTCGTCTCCCTCGTCAAGAGCGGCAAAGTCATCTCGAATGCGTCGTTCTATGGCGAAAAGGGAGCCGCCGATCAGACGACGTTGACCAAGACGCCCGACAATACCTTCTATACGGCAATGTGGGTGGCAAGAATGGTGTGCTTCACGCTCGACTGCGACGTCACCCTTCCCGCCGACCTCACGGCAGGGCTCACCGCGATCGATTACTTCACCTTCTATACGCAGACCTACTATCCCATCATGGGCACGCTGAGGATCGCAGAACGCATCGGCAAGATCGGTGAAGACCAGATCAAGAAGATGGAAGACTTCACCGATGAAGAGATCGCCTTCCTCAACGAGGTTTGGACGGACGGTTACGAACAGAAGGGCAGCTTGAAGACCCATTGGAACGGCGACGGCAACAAACTCAGCGGCTGGTGGCAAGAACGTTCTCCGAAGTTCGTTCAGGATATGGGCGGCACTTTGAAGACAGACGAAACCAATACCCGCGTCAAGAGCTATGTCGAAATTCTCTCCAATTTCTTGGAGCAGAACCACTACACGATCAAGGCGAACGGTTGGGGCACCACCGCAAAAGAGATCCTTGGCGTTTCGCTCTCCGAAGACGCGCTCGCGCTCGTCGCCGAATTCGAAAAGATCGGCAACCTCGACGTCTACGACGCGAAGGGCTGGAAAGCTCCCGACGAAGCGCAGGATATCAAGGGCTACCTTTACAGCGAAGCAAATTACTATAAGACGACGATCAAACCCATGATCGACGCGCTCGATGACGACGCCGCGGAGACTGTCTCCCTTCTGGTCGGCATCAAGAACTTCGAAGATTGGGAGACCCTCTCCGAACAGATCCTCGCATTTGACGCGGAGAAGGCGGAGATCGAATTCGACGCGGCAGACAGCGACGCTCAGGATGCCAAATCGACGACTTACACGGTCGGCGAGGCGCTCGGCGAACTGCTCGAAGCGATCGCAAAGGCAGCCGCTTCGGGCGAGAAGCTCGGCTTCGATAGCGGCATTGACAAGGGCGTCTCCTTCCGTCCCTACTTCTTCTACTTCACCCTCGAAGGGCTCGACGTCGAAATTCCTTCCGTCATCACCGACCGTATGGACGCGGTGAAGATGGATGAGGCTGCGGCGGCGAAGTTCGAAGAGGACGTCAAGTACATCATGACGATCATGACGATCGCAAAGGCGATCTCGGGCGAAGAGGGCACGGACCACAAGCTCACCCAAGACGAGATCGATATGATCAACGCAAATCTTGTCGGCAAAGAGAAGTTTGTAGACGGCGGCTTCAGCTATGCTTACACGGTCGATACGCCCACGTTCGGCGAACCCGTTTCGTGGCACCACAAGTCCAAGGGGTATAAGCGCTACTTCGGCTTCGATACCTCCAAGTCGTTCGACTACTATCAGAAGCTCGTCATCAACTATCTTGTCGAAAAGTACAACGCCACCGCGCTCAAATACAACGATACCGGCAAGAACCCGCCCGCAGATTGCGTCATGGGCATTGCCGCGGAGATCGTAGCGCAAGACTGACACAGCCCCCCTAAATTCCACTTGCCGCTCCCGTCTGTCTCTTCTTCATCGGGCGCGGAGCGGCAGTGGATCACTTTTTCCGAATACGTCACCCTGAGCCTGTCGAAGGGTCTCCGCAGTCTGAATACGTCACCCTGAGCTTGTCGAAGGGTCTCCGCAGTCCGAATGCGTCACCCTGAGCCTGTCGAAGGGTCTCCGCAGTCTGAATACGTCACCCTGAGCTTGTCGAAGGGTCTCCGCATTATAAGGATATGTTTCGACTTCGGCTACGCCTTCGCTCAACATGACGTTAAGATGTTTCGACTTCGGCTACGCCTTCGCTCAACATGACGTAAATTCGGAAAACCAACACTGCTCACACTCATACGGTTTTTCTCCTATGAACTCTCTCCCGCTTCCCCCCCCCTAATAAGCGGGAGAGACCATAGGGGAACCATCACATTTTTTAAGGAGGAAAATCATGAAAAAAGCGATCTCGATCACTTTGGCTGCTGCCATGCTTCTCACGGGCGCGGCGGCATTCGCGGGTTGCGGCGGCTTGTATACCGCCGAGATCGATTGGGACGTCGATCTCTCCAAACCCATTGAATTAAAGGGACTCTATCCCGAAACGGTCGGCGCGTTCGGCAAAGACGACACCGCCAAGATCATCGAAGATGAGACCGGTTACAAAATGACCTACGAGGAACTCGGCTCCAACGCCGATAACGACGTAAACAACTTCCTCACCAACCGTGCGGATTACGATATCATGAAGCTCACGCAGGCGCAATATCATCCCTATCTCGAAAACGGGACCTTCCTCGATCTCACCGAGATCTTGGAGACCACGCCGCAGGGCAGAACGCTCTATCAGCTCATCGACCTCATGGACTACGGCTGGGACTCCGTCACTTATACCGATTCGCAGGGCGAAAAGCACATCTACGGCGTTCCCGACTTCGGCTTTATCTGCATGACGGACAGCGCGCTCGTCTGGAACCTCTCCCATTTGGAGGAGATCGGCTTCTCCGACCAGTTCCCGGGCGTGGAAATTCCCGAGACCCTTGCGCAAGTCACATGGGCGCTCGAACACTTGCAAGAGCACTTCGGCAAGGACAACGATAAATATCATGCGCTCGGCATCCCCGGCAGCAACAGCTGCGAAATTTCGCAGATCAAGAGCGCGTTCGAAGTCCCGTGGAACTTCTATGTCGACGAAAACGGCAAAATCCAGCAGTATGTTTACAGCCCCAATGTAGACAACTATGTGCAGTATATGAACGGTCTCCGCAAGCAGGGGATCCTCTCCGCGGCATGGCAGAACGAGACCCAGTCGGCAGCCAACCAAAAATTCGCGAGCGAAGATAACTCCTGCACCTACATCAGTTATTGGAACGTGACCCCGCTCGTCGAAACCATCGTCTCGACGAAGACGATCGCCCAAAAACTCGGGATCGAGAACAACGCCGAAACGATCAAAGACGAAGTCATCCGTTGGTCGCTCAGGATCAAGGGCGACGGGACGGGCGGATCGCCCGTGCAGGAAGTCGGTCGTCTCGAAGGCGACCCGGGCGGCGTCTCCTATTACACCGTCATTCCCGCCTACAAGGCTCCCCGCGCCCTCTACATCATCGACTATCTCGCAAAGAAGATGGAGGCGTTTGCCGACTTCTACGCAGGCGTTGAGGTCGACCACTGGAACAAGATCCAGCCCGGCGACATCGGCAAAGCGGGCAGCAAGGACAGCGGCGGCTACGGTTGGGTCGAAGAACCCGTCGGGCTCTCGAAAGACGCTCCCAGGGGAGAGGATTACACCCCCGAACGCGACGCCGAATACGCTCAGTACGAGAACCTGAAAGAGAACATCATCTTTGTCCGTCCCTATGAGTATTCGTACACGAAGTACAGCAATAAGGACCCCGAGGCGGGCAACAAGCTCGACCCCGAGAACATGAACGAAGAGGTGATCAACATCAAAGGCGGCGGCTATTGGTGCCAGCTCACCGACCGCTACATTTCGCAGATCGCCGATAACTCGCAGTACTGCAACGGCACGAACTCCATCGCCGCAAAGTCTCTCTTCCATCTGAGGGAGAAGGGTTTCGACGCATGGCAGGTCTCCGACCCCGAAGGCGTCGGCAGGATTCCCGACCCGATGTTCATGTGCCCCCCGATGAACCATTGGGCGCCCGTCTCCATTCTTTGCCGCACCATGCTCAAAAACGGCATCGCCGCGGCGATCGACGCGAATGATTGGAAAACCTCGCTCGATTCCGCCCGCGACAAAGCAAAGAGAGAGTCTGTCAAGAAGAAGGCTCCCGACGGCACGATCGAAGTCTACTACTATTGGTCGGACGTGATCTCCGACGAAATGACGGCTTGGTATAACGAGGTCAAACTCGGTCGCGACTGAGCCCGCGTATAACGGAAATTTTAGGTGAAGCCATGGAAGAATATTTGAATTCTGTCAGTGAATCCCCCGCTGTGCAAGCGGCGGGGGAGACCGCTTCCCCCCCGGCGCTCGCCGCGGAGAAGGCGGTAAAGCCCCCTTATGAGGAGCCGGGATATTGGAGGAGTCAGTGGAAACGCGTCAAGAAATATCGGAAAATTTTGTTTTTCATTCTTCCTGCCGCGCTGTTTACACTGATTTTTTCTTATGTTCCCATGTTCGGGATCCTCTTTGCTTTCAAAGGTCCCGAATTCGACCTCACGAAGGCG
>CANRCY010000048.1 GCA_947629225.1 uncultured Clostridia bacterium
CGTGGTGATGTTATTGGAGAAGAAGAGCTCCTCCATTGCCGCCTCGTCGGGCTTGAATTTATCGAAAATACGGTTGACCCCGTCTTCGAGAATGCACAGACGGACGGCGAGATTTTCGTCGGGAGGGGTTTTTACCACTCCGAAATCGACGGCGGAGCAGTTTCCGCCGACATCCTTTTCGATCACGCCGTAGCCCATCGTGCCGAGCCCGGGATCGAGCCCCAAAATGATCATAGTTTTATTTTAGCGAAAAAAGCGCGGACTGTCAAGAAAAATCTTTGTTCGCCGCCGAATTCCCCGAATCGGCGCGGAAAGAGGCGGGAAAAGCCGCTTCCGTGCGAAACGAAATACAAATTACTTGCTTTTCGGAAAAAATTGTTTTACAATATGAAAGATGAAAGAAAAGTCTTCCGAGAGCAAAAAATTCGGGAAATGGTTTTATGTGATCATGCTCGCCATCACAGTCGCGATCCTCGCGCTGCTCGGCGTTTGGGCATGGACGAAAAACAACCTCTACCTCTATCTTCTCCTCGGGCTGTGCCCGATCTATGTTCTCCACATCGTGTTGAGCATCGTTTTGACGGGCAGACATGCGGACAGGGCGCAAGCCGCGCGCAGCGAACTCCTTGCGGTCGCGCTCGACCCGACTGCCGAGATCGTCTATCTCACCTATCTCGGGGGAGAGAGACGGGTGAAGAGACCCTCCCGCAGAAAAAAAGATTATCTTGCCGAATTTTACACCCGCGGCGCGGATGTGGAGCTCTTGAAGCGGCACCTTTGGTTCGACCTCTCCGAGCGGGAGGAAGAGGAACTGCTCCGCCACCGTTTGGGTCAGCTCGAGATCGCCTATCCCCTTCTTTCGGAGATCAAGGGGAAGAAGGTTCTCGTCCAATCGGCGTTTTACGATACGGCAAAAGATCTGCCCCAATTTTCCGCCCTGTTCGGCGAAAACCAAATCATTCTCTACGGCGAATAAGATGAACGACATCCGACCCATTCTCGCAAAACTCGCAAAAGGCAACCCGTTCGGCGAAAAAGTCACCCTCGTCGCCGCGACAAAGACAAGGACGCCCGCCGAGATCGACCGCGCCATTCAAGCGGGCATCGAGGACATCGGCGAAAACAAGGTGCAGGAATTCACCGAAAAATACGACCTTGTCCACGGCGGCAGGCGGCACTTTATCGGGCACCTGCAACGCAACAAGGTGAAGTACCTCATCGGAAAGACCTTCCTCATCCACTCCGTCGACCGCGACGAACTCGCCGAAGAGATCGCGCGGCTCTCTTCGAAGGCGGGCACGGTCAGCGACGTGCTCGTCCAGATCAACATCGGGGAGAAAGAGAGCAAGGGCGGCTATCCCCCCGAAGAGGGCATGGCGGCGTTTACGAGGCTCTCCCGCATGGAGGGACTGCGCGTGAAGGGCTTTATGGCAATGCTCCCCGACACCGACGAGAAAGAGGTTCTTATCCCCCTCTGCGAGCGTATGCGGGAGCTGTTCGAGCGGGCGCGGGAACGCTCTTCCGAGACCGAATATCTCTCCATGGGCATGAGCGGGGATTGGGAGCTGTGCGTGGAACACGGCTCGAACATGGTGCGCCTCGGGACGGCGATCTTCGGGGAACGGAACTATCCAAAGGCATGAAAACCGCACGAATGCGGCAAATTATTTTTCGAGACCCTTTTCAGAGGTGATCAACATTGCCCTCTTGCATTACACACCAACTCATCGCGGAAGAGGTGATGAATTCCCTTCCGCCCGCGGCGAAGTCCGCCGCACAAGCCTTTCCCGACGAATACTTCCTCGGCTGCCAGGGACCCGACGTGTTTTTCTTTTATCGGATCGGCAACCGCAGCGAGTATAACCTCGGGAAGTTTTTGCACCGCTACCGCGTATACGACGTGTTTTCCGCCTTTCTCTGCGCCGTGCGCGGCGGGGAAGGCGCGCCACGCTTTTCCGAAGAGGAACGGGCGCAGGCGTTTGCATATGTGCTCGGCTACATCGTCCACTATGCCGCGGATACCGCCTTCCACCCCTTTGTTTACAACTATCTCGCGCGGTTCCGCTGTGAAAAACGGGAACACCAACAGATGGAAAACGATTGGGATGTTTGGTTCTTGCGCGAAAAACGGGGAGAAGAGGCAGAAAAATTCCCCTTCGCCTTCTCGGCGAAACGCATTCTCGGGCACGGGACTGCCGCGCGGCTGTACCGATATCTCGGGCAACGGCTCGAACGGGAAGAGGTGACAAAGCGCCGCTTTGACAGGGGGATCGGGAATTATGTCCGCTATCTCCGCGCCTTCCACGGAAAGTGCTATTCCGCGCAGAGGAGATGGGAGAAGACGGAGCGGTTTTTTCATTTGAAACGCTACCTTTCCCGCCTCTACCCGCGCGCCAACCCCGAGCCCGCATACCTTGCGGGGGAAGGATTTTACGAGCTCTCCGATGGGCGGGGAAATACCGCGGACGAGCTGTTCCGCCTCGCCGTTTCGGAGGGAGTGCGCCTTGCCGAACTCTTTACCCAAGCGCTCGCGCAGGGAACGGCTCTTCCGAGAGACGATTTTTCGAACGGGCTGTTGACGGGAAAACCCGTGGAATGACGATAAAAGCGCGGCGGCTGCAAGTTGCAGCCGCCGCGCTTTTGTTACCGTTTGGAAAAACGGCAACCGCAGTAGTTCTGGCGGTAGAGGGCGTGCTCGCGCGAGAGTTCGATCGAACGGAGATACCCGCCCCGCTTTTTGAAATCGCTCGGCAGGTAGCGCACGCCGTACTCCTTTTCGAGTTCGAACCCGATCTCATTGATGAGCTTTGCGTTTTTGAGGGGCGAGACGGTGAGCGTCGTGCCGAAAAAGGCATAGCCGCGTTCCCGCGCTTCCCACGCCGTGCGTTCGAGCCGCAAGCGGAAACAACGCGGGCAACGGGCTCCCCCCTCTTTCTCGTTTTCGTAGCCGCGCGCGATCTCCTCGAAGGCTTCGGGAGACCAATCGCAGTCGAGAAAATCTGCTTGCCCCGTCTCCCTGAGCAGTCGGATTTGCTCCGCCTTGCGCTTTTCGTACTCCTGCTCGCTGTCTAAATTGGGATTGTAGTAAAAAACCGTCGTTTTCAGCGCGGAAGAGACCTGTTCGAGACAATAGCTCGAACAGGGAGCGCAACAGCTGTGCAAAAGCAAGGTCTCGCCCGCGTGCTCCGCGAGCGACCGTTGCATGAGAACGTCGTAATTGACTGCGTTCATAGAAGAGCGAAGCCGCGGGTCATTCCGCGGTCATTCCGCCGAGAAATCTTCCTTGCCGACGCCGCAGAGCGGGCAGGTGAAGTCGTCGGGGATCTCTTCCCACTTGGTGCCGGGAGCGATGCCGTTGTCGGGATCGCCCGCCTCTTCGTCGTAGGTATAACCGCATACGTTGCAGACATACTTCATGGTGTTTATCTCCTTTTTTTGATTTTTTTGAAATCGGGTTGCAGAAACCCTTTCGGCATTCGCTACGCTCATGCCACTTTCCCTTTCAGGGACAGCAAGACTTGGCGCCCCTTGCAGGGGAGCCGACGAGGCGCAAGCCGAAACTGAGGGGTTTTCAGAAACACTTTCGACTCACTACGTCCGAGAACAACGGAAATTTTATTTGCCGAGGAGGTCTTTGGCGATCTGCGCGCCGAGCGCACGGAGCGCGGAGGCTTGCTCTTCCTTCACCGAAGAGAGGATCGTCACCTTTCCGCCGATCTGCATCATGTTTTTCCACTCGCCGATGAGTTCCTGCATGAGCTTGCCCGCCTGCGGCGACCAACTGCCGTTTTCAATGAGCGCATATTTGCGGTTTTGGAAATTGTGCTCGCCGAGGTCGCGCAAAAGCTGTTCCATGGGCAGGAAGATGCCGTTGTTGTACGTTGCCGAGACAAACGCGATATGGGAATAGCGGAACGCCTCCGATACGAGCAGCGAGAGCTCCGTCTGCGAGACGTCGTACACCTTGACGGGCGCGCCGTTTTGCGCGATCGCCGACGCTAAAATTTCCGCGGCGTTTGCCGTGTGACCGTGGATGGTGCCGTAAAAGACGACCGCGCCCTTCTCCTCGGGCTCATACTTGCTCCATGCGTCGTACAGAGCGAGATAGGAAGCGAAGTCCTTCCGCCAAACGGGACCGTGCAGAGGGCAAACGGTTTGGATTTTGAGCCCTGCCGCCTTTTTGAGGACGGCTTGCACCTGTATGCCGTATTTGCCCACGATGTTGAAGTAATATCTGCGGGCGTCGGGGAGAAATTCTTCTTTGAAATTCACCTCGTCGGCAAAGATGCTTCCGCCCAGAGCCCCAAACGTGCCGAACGCGTCAGCCGAGAAGAGCGTGCCCGTTGCCGAGTCGAAGGAAAAGAGCACTTCGGGCCAATGCACCATGGGCGCGGCGACAAAGGTAAAGCTGTGCTTGCCCGTGGAAAGGACGTCTCCCTCTTTGACGGTCCTGACGTTTGCGCCGTCGAACGGGAAAAAGTTTTGCATCATCTGCGCCGCCTTGGCGCTCGTGACGACGGTCGCTTCGGGATAGGTCTCCACAAGACGCAAAAAGGTCGCCGAATGGTCGGGTTCCATATGGTGGACGACGAGATAGTCGAGCTTTCTGCCGCCGAGCGCGGCGGCGACGTTTTCGAGATAGAGGTCGGAAACGGAAGGGTCTACCGTGTCGAAAAGAACGGTCTTTTCGTCGAGCAGCAGATAGGAATTGTAGGACACCCCGCGCGGCACGGGATAGACGTTCTCGAACAGCGAGAGCCTTCTGTCGCTCCCGCCGACGTAAAAGAGATCTTCTGCGATCGGAATGATGTTGTGCATGGTTGCTCCTTGCGCTTTTTTGAAAGCGGTTAATAGTTTAGCACATTATAGACAAAAAGGCAAGCGGTAACGCAAAATAAGGAGAGATTTATAAAGCCGCGCGCGGGAGAGAGTAGGGCGAAACCCCTCAGTCACCTTCGGTGACAGCTCCCCTTTCAGGGGCGCCAAGGGGAGGGACACGCGGGGCGGAATGACAAAACGCCGCGCGCGGGCAAATTGCCCGCGCGCGGCGTTGCTCTGCGAAACTGCGTTACATGGCAGGTCCCGTTGCCGAAGGCGCGTAGACGCGCGCGGCGAGTTCACGGTCGAGCGCGTACAGACCCTTCGCGTCCTGCCCGAAGAGCTTGAAATTCTTGACCATATCGTCTGCATTCGTCTCCTCTTCGCCCTGTTCTTTGATGAACCAATCGAGGAACTGCATGGTGCGATAGTCCTTCTGCGAGAACGCCTCGTGATAGATGTTCGTGATGAGAGAGGTGACGTACTGCTCGTGCTCGTAGCCCGCCGTCAAGGGGTCGAGATGGGTCTTGAAGGTCTTATCGGGCTTTGCCACCGCTTCGAACATGACGCGGTGCCCGTTGTTGATGAGGTAGCGGCGGAGCATCATGGCGTGGTCGCGCTCCTCCTGCGCCTGCACTTCGTACCAATGCGCGAAGCCGTTTAAGCCCTCGTCCGCATAGTAGTTGGCGAAATCGAGATAGAGATACGCCGAGTAGAGTTCCTTGTTGATCTGGTCGTTGAGCATTGCCGCGATCTTTTCGTTTAACATTTATTTTTCTCCTTTTTTTGAAGTTTTTTTGTTGGGGTCAAACGCGCTTGGACGGAGCAAGATTCCCTCGGGGAATTGCCTTTTCGGACTCCGTTCCTGCCGTTACGGCTCGGAATGACGCGGGAGAGGGCGGTAGAGGGTGGGGCGAAACCCCTCAGTCACCTTCGGTGACAGCTCCCCTTTCAGGGGCGCCAAGGGGGTTGAGATTTCTCGATTCCGCTTCGCTCCACTCGAAATGACAAATGGGACATGCGAGCGGGGGCGCCGAGGGGGAGGGTGGGGCGAAACCCCTCAGTCTTTCATGAGGCGGATGATGGCGGCGCGCTCGTTTTCGTCGAGCTTGTCGCGGATATATTTGATCGTCTCTTCGAGCTGAGGGATCATGACGTATTCGAGCGCGTTGACCCGCCGCTTGTTGCGCTCGATCTCGTCCGCCAAGAGCCGCACCGACTTTTCGACCGCCGCAAGTTTGACAAGCAGCGGCAACAACTCCGAAATGCGCCGAACGCTCTCGTCCGCTTCGCTCGTGATCTCGGAATAGGCGTAAGGGAGACTGTCCGTCCGTTCGGAAGCGGTGAGCTCGATCTTGGGGACGTCTACCCCCATGACGCTCTCTGTGCCGCACTCCGCCTCGACAGTTGCCGCGGGCATGGCAAACGCCGTTTCCACCGCGTATTCGGGCGTGAGGGAACGCGCCACGGAAAATTGCCGAAGCGTTTCCGAGAGCGATTTTTCCACCTCGTCGCGGAGGCGTTTGTTTTCACGGATGATGAGCGTGAACCGACGGATCATTTCGTCCGACTTGTCTTTTAAGAGCTTGTGCCCGCGCACGGCGGTCGAGAGCCGCGCTTTGAGCTTTTTCAGCTCCATCCGTGTGGGATTGACGTTGAGTTTTGCCATGATGATCTATGAAATAAGTGGTTTTGAGAGAACCCTTTCGGCGCATGCGCGCCACTTTCCCTAAAAGGGACAGCAAGCGCCCCCACCTGTCTCGCTTTGCTCGCCACCCGCCCCCGTAAACGGGGGCAGGTCAAGAGAAGCGCCCCCACCTGTCTCGCTTCGCTCGCCACCCGCCCCCGTAAACGGGGGCAGGTCAAGAAGAGTGCCCCCACCTGCCTCGCTTCGCTCGCCACCCGCCCCCGTAAACGGGGGCAGGGCGGAGTTAGTCGGGAAGGTACTTTTCGAGATATTCCTCGCGGATGCGTTTGAGTTCGGTCTTGGGCAGGATTTTGAGAAGTTTCCAGCCGATGTCGAGCGTCTCCTCGATCGTGCGGTCGGTCTCGAACCCTTGGTTGACGTACTCCTTTTCGAATTCCTCCGCGAATTTGGCGTACAGCTTATCGACGTCCGAAAGCGCAGCCTCGCCCAAGATCGCCGAGAGCTCCTTGCTCTCCTTGCCGCGCGCATACGCCGCAAAGAGCTGGTTCATTGTGTCGGCATGGTCTTCCCTCGTCTTGTTCTTGCCGATGCCTTTGTCTTTCAGACGGGAAAGAGAGGGCAAAACGTCGATGGGCGGGTTCATTCCCTTTTTATAGAGGTCGCGGGAGAGAATGATCTGCCCCTCGGTGATATAGCCCGTGAGGTCGGGAATGGGGTGGGTCTTGTCGTCTTCGGGCATGGTGAGAATGGGGATTTGGGTGATGCTCCCCTCTTTGCCGCGGATACGCCCCGCCCGTTCGTACAGAGAGGCGAGGTCGGTATAGAGATACCCGGGGTACCCGCGCCGCCCGGGGACTTCCCGCCGCGCCGCCGAAACTTCGCGGAGCGCTTCGGCATAGTTGGTGATGTCCGTCATGATGACGAGGACGTGCATGCCGCATTCGAAGGCGAGATATTCGGCGCAGGTGAGCGCCATGCGCGGCGTTGCGATACGCTCGACCGCGGGATCGTTTGCGAGATTGGTGAAGAGCACCGTGCGCTCGATCGCGCCCGTGCGTTTGAAATCTTCGACGAAGTACTGCGCTTCTTCGAACGTAATGCCGATTGCGGCGAACACGACGGCGAATTTGCTGTCTCCCCCGCGTACCTTTGCCTGCCGCGCGATCTGCGCCGCAAGTTCGGCATGGGGAAGCCCGCTCATCGAGAACACGGGAAGTTTTTGCCCGCGGACGAGGGTGTTCAACCCGTCGATCGCCGAAATGCCCGTCTGGATAAATTCGTTGGGATAGTCGCGCGCGGCGGGATTGATGGGCTCGCCGTTGATGTCTGCCATCTTTTCGGGAATGACGGGCGCGCCACCGTCGCGGGGGGCTCCCATGCCGTCGAATACCCGCCCGAGCATGTCGCGCGAGACGGCGAGCTGTTGACTGTGCCCCAAAAAACGCGCCTTGCTCGTGGCGATCTGGAGCCCTTGCGAATTTTCGAAGAGCTGGACGACCGCCTTGTCGCGGTTGACTTCGAGCACCTTGCCGCGGCGTGTCTCCCCGTTTGCGCAGACAATGTCGACAAGTTCGTTGTATTTGACCCCTTCGACGCCCTCTACGAGCATGAGAGGTCCCACTACTTCGCGAATGGTCTTATATTCTTTATACATTTTCGTCGCCTCCCTGTTCGAGCGCGCCGATCTCGGCATTCATCGTGCGCAAGATCTCGTCGAACTCGGAAAGATCGTCTTCGGGAATGTACTTCGCGCGCCCGATTTTCTCTTTGAAGGAGCAGGCGAGAATATCGTCGAGCGAGACGTACTGCGAAAGCGCCTCTTCGGACAGGCGGTAAAATTCGAAGATGAGCCTGAGCATGAGGAGCTGTTTTTGCATGGAAGTGTAGGTATCGACTTCGTGGAAGGCGTTCTGGTGGAGATAGTCTTCCCGCACCGTCTTTGCCGTTTCCATGACGAGACGGTCGCGCGAGGAGAGCGCGTCCATGCCGACGAGACGGACGATCTCGTCGAGCGCGGCTTCTTCTTGCAGAATGGTCATGACGAACTGACGGTATTTGAGAAAGTCCTTGCCGACCTGCTCGTCGTACCACTCTTTCATTTTATCCGCATAGAGAGAATAGCTGATGAGCCAATCGATCGCGGGGAAGTGCCGCTTGTAGGCGAGCGAGGCGGACAAGCCCCAGAACACTTTGACGATGCGGAGAGTCGCCTGCGAAACGGGTTCGGAGAGGTCGCCGCCGGGAGGCGAGACCGCGCCGATCGCGGAGACCGAGCCCACGCGGTTTTCGCTTCCGAGAAGTTTGACGATTCCCGCGCGCTCGTAAAATTCCGCAAGGCGGCTCGCAAGATAGGCGGGATAGCCCTCGTCGCCCGGCATTTCTTCGAGACGTCCGCTCATTTCGCGGAGCGCCTCCGCCCAACGGGAGGTACTGTCCGCCATGATCGCGACGCTGTACCCCATATCGCGGAAGTACTCCGCGATCGTAATTCCCGTATAGATCGACGCTTCGCGCGCGGCGACGGGCATATCCGACGTGTTTGCGATGAGCACGGTGCGCTTCATCAGAGGCTCCCCCGTCTTGGGGTCTTTGAGTTCGGGGAACTCGTTCAGAACGTCCGTCATTTCGTTGCCGCGTTCGCCGCAGCCGACGTAGACGATGATGTCCGCGTCCGCCCATTTGGCGAGCTGGTGCTGGACGACCGTCTTGCCGCTCCCGAAGGGACCCGGGACTGCCGCAACGCCCCCCTTCGCAATGGGGAAGAGAGTGTCGATGACGCGCTGACCCGTTACCATGGGCTTATCGGGATTGAGTTTTTCTTTGTACGGTCTGCCCTTGCGCACGGGCCATTTTTGCAACATGCAGACGGAGCGTTTGCCCGCCTCGGTCGCGATCTCGGCGATCTGCTCTTCGATGGTGAAGTCCCCTTCCGCGATCGAGAGAATGCGCCCCTTGACGCCGTAGGGCACGAGAATGCGGTGTTCGACGATCTCCGTCTCCTGCACTGCGCCCAAGACGTCGCCCGCTTCGACCTCGTCGCCCGCCTGTTTGCGGGGAACGAAATGCCACTTCTTTTCGCGGTCGAGCTTGTTGACGGAGACGCCGCGGGAGATACGGTCGCCGTAGTTCCAATACAATGTTGTGAGCGGGCGTTGAATCCCGTCGAAAATGCCCGTGATG
>CANRCY010000049.1 GCA_947629225.1 uncultured Clostridia bacterium
CGCCGAGCTCAACGCCCGCCTCGAAAAGTATCGCATGGTCAGAACGTTTCTGATTTTGCTCATCGTCGTGGGAGCGGCTCTGTTCTTGTCGCTCGCGGCTCTTCCTGCGGGTGGAAACCCCGTTATCATCGCCATACTCTCCCCGATCGGGGCGGCGCTTATCGTTACGGGAGCTGTCGTGCTCTCCAAAAAACTCTCCCCCGTCCTCAAACGGGCGGAACGCAAGAAGGGGGAGCATGCCGCCAAAGCCCAAGAACTCTTGCGCGAGGCGTGGAAACAGATGGAGCCCCTCAACGAGCTCTTCGAGGGGAACGTCACCAAAAAACTCATCCGCGAGACCGTCCCCCTGCTCCGCCTCGACGACTATTTCGACATGCGCCGCTACGACTATCTCAACGGCAAATACGGGTACGGGAAGTACGACGATCCTTCCCGCTCCGTGATCGGCATTCTCACGGGGGAGATCCTCGGCAATCCCTTCGTCGAGGAGCGCGAACTCGTGCACACGATGGGCGTTTTTACCTATACGGGTTCGCTCGTCATCTCGTGGACGACCTCTTACGTCGATTCGGAAGGGCACCTTCACACCCAACACCATACCCAGACGCTCACCGCTTCCGTCACCAAGCCGAAGCCCTATTACAGCCGCACGACCCGTTTGATCTACGGGAACGACGCCGCGCCCGACCTGCATTTTTCCCGTTATCCCGCCCATGCGGAGGATCTTACCGAGAAAGAGCGCGAGCGCAAAGTGAAGAAGGGCGTCAAAAAAATCCGCAAAAAGCAAAAGGAAGCGATGGAGCGGGGCGGCGCATTCACCGAGCTCGGGAACGAGGAGTTCGACGTGCTCTTCGGCGCGCTCGACCGCGACAACGAAGTGCAGTTCCGCCTGCTCTTTACCCCCCTTGCGCAGAAGAATCTCCTTGCCCTCATCAAGGACGAAAAGGGATACGGGGACGATTTTTCGATGAGGAAGGACGGGTGCCTCAACTACGTCTCGTCCGAGCATTCGGCGCAGTGGGACATGGAGGAACGGCGCGACCGCTTTCCCTCGTACAGCATCGACCTTGCGCGGCAGGGGTTCCTCTCCTTTAACGAGGACTATTTCCGCTCCCTCTACTTCGACCTCGCGCCCCTGCTCTCCATTCCGCTCTATCAGCAGCACAAGCCTGCCGAATATCTCTACCGCGACGACTACCCCCGCCGTTTCACCCGCATGGAGACGGAGTACGCCGTCAACCACATGGACCGCTCCTGTTTCGCGCCGCTCTCTGCGGCGACGGAGAGCATTTTGAAGACTTCCTTCCTCTCCCGCGACGGGGAGAGCGACTGCGTGCGCATCACCGCAAATGCCTACGAGGCGCACGAGCGGGTGGACTATGTGCCCGTGTTCGGCGGCGACGGCAGGACGCACGAAGTCCCCGTTCCGTGGACGGAATATCTGCCCGTGTCCGAAACGAGGACGGTCAAGCTGAAAGAGCTCGGGCTTTCGGACAGGGAATTTGCCCGCTGCGGGCTTGCGGGCGCGCTCGGGCAATACGGCGGCTACGGCTACGGGCACGGCATTCTGTGCTGTGTCGTCGGCGAGGATGACGACTCGTTCGACGAGACGGTCGGCAAAGAACTCAAATGACCGCAGGGAGACAATCCCGCGGCGTCTCATAAAATTATCTCGGAGGAAAAAAAGATGGCAAACGAACTCAACGAAATGGACGCGCCCGAACTCGAAGCGGGCAACGACGTCAAAGTGATCGCAAAACAGCTCCCCGTCACGGTCGGAGCGGGCTCCAAGGTGTTCGACGTCATGTGGTGGTTTTTGCCGCCCGTGATTGGCGGGGTCGTCTGGCTCATCATGAAGCGGAAGGCGAAGAACTACTTCCAACAGCTCCAACAGAAGATCCAGCACGACGCTTCGCAGATCGACAACTACCTCGAACAGCGGGTGCAGATCTTGCAAAACTGCGCGAAATTGCTCGATAAGGCGATCGACCTCGACAAGGAGACCTTCACCAAGATCGCGCAATACCGTAGCAAGACGGGCGCGGAAGGGGACAGCGCGAGAATGGAATATTCCGAGAGGGTGGAATCGCTCGCCCGCTCGGTGAACATCGCCTTCGAAAACTATCCCGACCTCAAAGCCCACCGCGAACTTGCCGACGCCATGCAGCAGAACTCCTATTTGCAGAGGGAGATTACTGCCGCGCGCGAAGTGTATAACGACACGGTGAATACGTGGAACCGCGAGATCTTCTCGTGGCCCACGAAGCAGATCGTCGCCGCCAAAGAGGGCTACACGACGCGCATTCCCTTTGTCGCCGACAAGGAGACGAAGGAAGCGGCGCGGGGCGTGTTCTTCTGAAAAAAGCGCAAAAAAACGGACGGGTCGTTCCCGTCCGTTTTTTCAAATCAGTCTCTGTCGTCGCGGATGCGGAAGAGGGAGCGCACCCAGATCTTCATCAAATCCTTGCCGCCCGTCCGCATCATCTCCTTCTCGTCGTCGGGAAGAGAGCGGAACGCCTCCCGCATGCCGCGGAGTTTTCTCAGCCCGTCCGTCGTAAATTCGGGCACTTTCTTCGCCCCGCTCCCCTCGATCACGGTGAAGAGGGCGTTTACGAACTTTCTGCGCTCGCTGTCGTTCATGCCGTCGATCCAGTTGCGCAGGGTCGTGTCCATCAGTTTGGAATTGCCCGTCGTTTCGGGCAGTTCGGTAAAGCTCTTCTCGTCCTCGACTCCCCAAGCAAAGGCGTTGTGCTGTCCGATCAGAACGCTCCTGCTGAGCACGACCTTGTAGCTGTCCGAATGGTGGAGCAGAATGCCGATGAGGGAGTCGTGCGGAATGGTCTTGTGCACGCGGTCGGCAATGGCTTTGTAGCCCTCCGTTTCGAATACGCTCTCGCGGAAGCCCGGACCGTCGTGGTTATAGATGTCGGTAATGCGTTCCCGCACCTCGGCGGGGGCGTTGATGCAGGCGTAGAGGGTGAGGTTTCCGCCCTTGCTGTGCCCGCCCACGACGAGCGGAACGTCCGTCTTCGAAGCGACGTCGAGCAAGTACTCTTCGGCGATCTTCTGCGAAGGGATTCGGGTGCGGAACGCCATGTTGAAATCTTCCTTCCAGCCGAGAATGGTCACGTCCGTCCCGCGGTAGCAGACGTACGCCCCGCCTTCCCAGAAGAAGGTCATGGCGGCAAAGCGGATTTCGCGGCTCTCGTCGTTGCGTTCGCGGAAATATCCCACCTTCACGCCGCCGAACCGCCTGCTCAGCGCAACGGCTTCGAGGAGCTTGCGGTTGCTCTTGGGGAAGAAGGTATCTTCCGTCAGACGGGAGATATACTCTTCGCTCGAAAGTTCGCCGAGTTTGAACTTGGGAGACGTATAACGGACGATCCCCGAATAGTTCAGATAAGAAAGTTCGGAAAAGACGAGGCTGTCTACCTCGTTCAGAGGACGCTCCGAAAAGGGCGTGTCGCCGTACGTCTGCACATAGCCGATGATATTCATGCAAATCTCCTTTGGGGAATTGTATCATATTTTCCGCCGTCCGTCAAGAGGCTATTCGACGCGCAGAATGAGAAATTTGAGATAGCCCGTCTCTTCCGCACCGAAGAGCACGGGGTGGTCGGGCGCCTGCGAGCGGAGTTCGACCCGCTGCACCCTTCTTCCCGCGCGGAGCGCCGCCTCCGCGACCGCCTTTTCGAAGAGGGGGAGGGGCACATAGTGGGAACAGGAACAGGTCGCGAGGAACCCGCCTTTCTTTACGAGTTTCAACCCCGAAAAGTTGAGGTCGGAATATCCCCTGCACGCGTCCTTTGTCTCCGCGGCGCTCTTGCAGAAGGCGGGCGGGTCGAGAATGACGAGGTCGAACTCCCTGCCCTCGGCGCGGAGAGCGCGCAAGACCTGAAAGGCGTCGCCGCAGACGGTCTCGATGTTGGTGATCCCGTTGAGGGCGGCGTTTTGCGCCACTTGGGCGAGCGCGGAAGGGGAGACGTCCACTGCCGTCACACGATCGGCGGCAGTCGCCGCGTTGAGGGAAAAGCCCCCGCTGTTGCAAAAGCAGTCCAAGACCTCTCCCTTGGCGTAGCGGCGCACGGCGGCGCGGTTCTCCTTCTGGTCGAGGAAATATCCCGTCTTCTGCCCGTGCTTGATGTCGACGGTCATTTTCAGCCCGTTTTCGCAGATCTCCGCCGCGTCGGGCACTTCGCCGTATAAAACGCCCGTCTCCTCGGGCAAGCCCTCTTTCTTGCGCACGGAAACGTCGGAACGTTCGTAAATCCCCTTGGGCGAAAATTCGCGCACGAGGGCGTTTACGAGTTCCTTTTTGCGCAGATACATGCCGAGGGAGAGGATCTGCACGGAGAGATAGTCTCCGTACTTATCGCAGATGAAGGCGGGCAAGCCGTCCGCTTCGCCGAAGACGGCGCGGTAGCAGTTGTCGTAGCCGAGCCCGCGGCGGAAGGCGTTCGCGGCGTGGATACGGGCATAAAAGAGTTCTTCGTTGTCCTCTTCGTCGCCGCGGAGGAAAATCCGCACGAGGATTTTGCTCGCATGGTTGAGGTAGCCCCGCCCGAGGTACCGCCCTTCGAGAGTGCGCACCGTGGCGAGACTGCCGTTTTTGTCCTTTCCTTCGAGGCGGGAGACCTCGTTGGCATATACAAAGGGGCTCCCCGCAAGAATGCGTTTTTCCTCCCCCTTTTTGAGATAAACGGTAATGGGCATGCGTATATTATAGCGGAAAGAGTTGACAAAGGCAAGCGTTCGGGATAGAATAAATGACGTTCCTTTCGGCATTCGCGGCACGAGCCGCAGGCGAAATAACGAAGCCGAAGCTCTTTTTGTTTGTCATTTCGACCGAAGCCGAAGCTCTTTTTGTTTGTCATTTCGACCGAAGCCGAAGCTCTTTCTGTTTGTCATTTCGACCGAAGCCGAAGCTCTTTCTGTTTGTCATTTCGACCGAAGCCGAAGGCGAAGCGGAGAAATCTCAACAAATGACGCGCACCGCGCGGGAAGACAAAAAACATCTATGCAACTATACGAAATTCTACTCATCGGCGTTGCGCTCTCGATGGACGCGTTCGCGGTGGGCATGACAAACGGCATGACGGAGCCGAAAATGCGCTTTTGGAAGATGCTCATCGTCGCGGGGACGTATGCGCTCTTCCAATTTCTCATGCCCGTTTTGGGGTATTACTGCGGCTACGCTTTTGCGACCCTCGTTTCCAAGATCGCGCCGTGGCTGGGCTTTGCCCTGCTTGCCGTGATCGGCGGGAAAATGATCTTCGATTTCGCTATGGAGCGGATTAAAAAACGCCGCGGGGAGGAAACGGTCCCCACGGCGAAGCCCCTCGGTGCGGGGAAACTTCTCTTGCAGGCGGTCGCGACGAGTATCGACGCGCTCGCGGTGGGAGTGACCCTCCTCGCCGAGGAGACGAGCGTCGGTCTGCCCATGCACGCCGTGCTCTGCGCCCTCACGATCGGCGCAATTACGTTTGCGCTCTCCCTGCTCGCCGTCTTTTTGGGAAAGAAGATCGGCAACCGCTTTGCGGGCGGAGCGGGGCTCTTGGGCGGGATTATTTTGCTTGCGATCGGGATCAAGATCTTGGTCGAAGGGCTCTTGTAGCCCTTTGAACTCCCGCCGCGGTACGATTCGGCGTTATGCCGATTTTTTTAACGTAATGGTAAGGGTCGTGTTGTCCGCCGTGGCAGTGCTGCCAGTGTAGTACTCGTCCGCGTCCTGCTCATAGTCGTATCCCGCGGGAATGCCGCCGAGAATTTTTGCCTTGTATGTTCCCGCCGTGAGCCCGCGCAACGCATTGTCGAAGCCCTCGGTCTCGGGCGCCATGCTGTACGCCTCGCCCTTGCCGTTCGTCGGAACGGGGAAATCGGTGCAGTTCCCGGGGGTCCCGTCTTCCTGTATCGAGCACAGTTCCACATGCGCGCCCTTCACGGGCGTTCCGTCGGGATAAACCACTTTCACCGTATAGACGAGCTTCCCGTCTTCGGGATTCCATTCGAGCGTCACCGTCTTGTCGCGGTCGCTTGCCGTCGCCGTCACGGGCGTGTATTTGTAGATCGAGGACAAGCCGACGAGGGAAATTTCATACTCCCCGCTTGCAAGGTCGGCATACGCGCTCCCCTCTTCGTGGGTGGGGTACTCCGTCTTCCCGTCTCCCCATTTCACCTTTACTCCCTGCACGGGTTCGCCCGCGGGGTCGAGCACGGTCACCGTATAGCGCGCCTTTTCGCCGCCCGTTTCCGTGTTCCCGCCGCAAGAAGCAAGCATACCCGCCGTGCACACAAGGCACGCCGCCGTCAGGATCATTCCCAGCTTTATCAAAATTTTTTTCATTTCGAAAACCTCCTGTTCTTCTCTATTTTACCACGGAAGGGCGGATCTTCGCAACCGTTTCCGTTTGTCTGCGTGGGAAATTTTTCTTGCAATGCTTTTTCTTTTGTGATAAAATGTCGTTGAATTGATAAGGAGAAATTATATATGCCCGCTGTCATCGAGACGCTATCGAGAGAATTGAACCAAAAAGAGGAGTATGTGCAAAACGTCGTCACCCTCCTCGACGAGGGGAACACCGTCCCCTTCATCGCCCGCTACCGCAAGGAAATGCACGGCATGATGGACGACCAGACCATCCGCCGACTTGCGGACAGACTGCAATACCTGCGCAATCTCGAAGCGCGCAAAGAGGAGGTAAAGACCGCGATCGAAGGGCAGGGGAAGCTCACGGAAGAGCTCGCCCTCTCCATCGACGCCGCGGCGACCCTTGCCGCCGTGGAGGACCTCTACCGCCCCTATAAGCAAAAGCGGCGCACCCGCGCCACCGTTGCCCGCGAAAGGGGGCTCGAACCGCTTGCGGAGCTCCTGTTTGCGCAGGAGCCGAATTGCCCCGACCCGCTCATGGCGGCGGCGGAGTACGTCGACCCCGAAAAGGGGGTAAATTCCGCCGAGGAAGCCTTGCAGGGGGCGAACGACATCGTTGCCGAGCTCCTCTCCGACGATCCCGCCGTGCGCGGCGGCATGCGCGAATTCTGGCTCGCGCGCGGGGAGATTTTCTCTTCCGCCGCAAAGAACGAGGACTCCGTTTACCGCAACTATTACCGCTTTTCCTCCTCCGTCGCCAAGGTCGCGGGGCATCAGGTGCTCGCGCTCGACCGCGGTGAGCGGGAGGGCTTTCTGAAAGTCTCGATAGAAGCCGACCGCGAATCCGCGCTCTCCCTCATTTGGAGACGGGCGCTCAAACGGCAGTGCGCTTCCACGCCCTTCGTAAAAGCCGCCGCCGAGGACGGGTACGACCGCCTGATCGCTCCCTCCGTCGAGCGGGAAGTGCGCTCCCTGCTCACCGAAAAGGCGTGCGAGGGCGCGATCGGGCAGTTCGCGCTCAATCTGCGCCCCCTGCTCATGCAACCTCCCGTCAAGGGCTTCGTCACGATGGGGCTCGACCCCGGTTACCGCATGGGCTGTAAAGTCGCCGTTGTAGACGGCACGGGCAAAGTGCTCGCGACCGACGTCGTCTATCCCACCTACGGGGAACGCCAAAAGAAGGAATGTATCGAGAAATTAAAGGGACATATCAAGAAATACGGGGTCAAGCACATCGCGATCGGCAACGGCACGGCGAGCCGCGAAACGGAAGCCATGACGGTCGAACTTCTGCATGAACTCGGCAAAGATTCGGGCGTGAGCTACATCATCGTCAACGAGGCGGGGGCTTCGGTGTATTCCGCCTCTCCCCTCGCCGCAAAGGAATTCCCCGAATTCGACGTCAACCTGCGCTCTGCCGTCTCGATCGCGCGGCGGCTCCAAGACCCGCTCGCCGAACTCGTCAAGATCGACCCCAAGAGCATCGGCGTGGGGCAATACCAGCACGACATGCCCGAAAAACGGCTCTCCGAGACCCTCGACGGCGTGGTGGAGGACTGCGTGAATGCGGTCGGCGTGGACGTAAACACCGCTTCCGCGCCCCTTCTCGCGCGCGTTTCGGGGCTCAATGCGGGCGTGGCGGCAAACGTCGTAAAATACCGCGAAGAGAACGGCGCGTTCACCTCGCGCAAGCAACTTCTCAAAGTGCCCAAACTCGGCGCGAAGGCGTTCGAACAGTGCGCGGGCTTTTTGCGGGTGCCCGAAAGCCGCGACGTATTGGATAATACGGGCGTTCACCCCGAGAGCTACAAGGCGGCGGAAAAGCTGTTGGAGATCTGCGGCTACACCAAGAGCGATGTTGCGGCGGGCTCGCTCGGGCATCTCATGGAGCGGTTGCACGGCTACGGCGAAGAGCGTGCGGCGGCGGCTTGCGGCGTGGGACTTCCGACCCTTTTCGACGTCGCCAAAGAATTGAAGAGCCCGGGGCGCGATCCCCGAGACGAATTGCCCGCGCCCGTCCTCAGAACGGACGTCTTGGAGATCAAGGACTTAAAGCCGGGAATGGAGCTCCGCGGCACGGTGCGCAACGTCATCGACTTCGGCGCGTTCGTGGACATCGGAGTTCATCAGGACGGCTTGGTGCACATTTCCGAGATCTCCGACCGTTTTATCCGCCACCCGTCCGAGGTTTTGTCGGTGGGGGACGTGGTCACGGTTTGGGTGAAGGAAGTAGACGAAAAGAAGGGTCGCATTTCTTTGACAATGAAAAAATAAGATGTTTCGCACGATTCTTTGCTTGTTCCACCCCTTGCCCACCCCTCAAGGGGTGGGTGTCGCGCGCAAAGCGCGTGACGGAAGGGGTGTCACTTCGAAAAGAATCGTGCGAGGAAACCTTCCTCAATGTTTTAACTTGCTTGTCCTCTTGTTCGTTTCATCGGACAAGAAGTTGCAAGAGTGCAACAAATGTTGTTGCGCAGCGAAGAAGCGTGGTTCTTCTCGCGCAAGGGGATAATAAATTCACGAAAAATCTTTTGCTTGCGCAAAATCTTTTTCCGTGAGGAAACGGGCGTGCGCGCTTTAACGAGCTTGTCCTCTTAATCGTTTCATCGGACAAGAAGGCAAAAGGTTTTGCCAAATTGGGTCGCCCACGGCGGAAGTGAATTCCGCCTAAGGCAAGGGGATTCTATTTCGCACGATTCTTTGCTTGTTCCACCTCTTGCCCACCCCTTGAGGGTGGAGCATTGCATTCTGCCAACGGTTGATAACCGTTGGCGCAATGCGACATGAGTGAGCGCATTTGCGGCGCGAACGGTGACCGAGCACGGGGTTCTACCCGTGCGAGAAGGCTCCGCCGAAGGCGGTGAGGGGGTAGACTTGCTGTCCCTGAAAGGGAAAGTACCCGAGCGGAGCGAGGGGGAAAGGGTTTTTTATAAGCTTTCGGAGAAATAAAATCATGAAACGGTTTGGCGAGCGGTTACATGAGTTGCGGATAGAAAAAGAACTTTCGAGGAGCGACCTTGCAAAGAGTCTGAACGTATCGGTGAGGTCGATCTCCTATTGGGAAACGGGCAAACGCGAGTGTTCTTTTGACATGTTGATACAGATTGCGGATTTTTTCGGGACGAGCATAGACTATCTCTTGGGACGAAGCGATTATTGAGATCGGGGAGAGATTTCTACTTCGCTTCAACTGGATAGTCGCGTGGTTCAAAAGAGGCTTTGCCGATGAACAGAAAAAATGAAAGACATGTAGAGCAATATAGAATCTTG
>CANRCY010000050.1 GCA_947629225.1 uncultured Clostridia bacterium
CAAACGCTATAACCGCGAGACGCTCGAAGTGCGCTACAAGGGCAAGACGATCGCCGACGTGCTCGACATGACTGTCGAAGAGGCGTGCGACTTTTTCAAACCCGTTACGACCATTTACAACAAAATTTCCACCCTCAACGAGGTCGGGCTCGGCTACATCAAACTCGGGCAGAGCAGCACGACCCTCTCGGGCGGCGAGGCGCAGCGGGTCAAGCTCGCGACCGAGCTCTCCAAACGCTCCACGGGCAGAACGGTGTACATTTTGGACGAGCCGACCACGGGGCTTTCGAGCTTCGACGTAGATAAACTCGTTAAAATTTTGTTGAAGCTCCGCGACGCGGGGAACACCGTCATCGTCATCGAGCATAATTTAGACGTGATCAAAGTCGCCGACTATATCATCGATTTGGGACCCGAAGGCGGGGACAGAGGGGGCACGATCGTCACGACGGGCTCTCCCGAAGAGGTCGCCGCATTCGAAAAGAGCTACACGGGTCAATTTTTGAAAAAAGTATTGTAAGGTTTTCGCGGAAAATCTTTTGCTTCGCAAAATCTTTTCCGTGAGGAAACGAGCGTTGGCGGTTTAACTTTCTTGTCCTCTCGTTCGTTTCAACGGACACTAAGCCGCAGGTATGCGGCAAATTGTGTGCGCTGCCGCAGGGGGACCCTGCTCCGCGCAGGGATTATATTCGCGAAAAATCTTTTGCTTCGCAAAATCTTTTCCGCGAGGAAACGAGCGTTGGCGGTTTAACTTTCTTGTCCTCTTCGTCGTTTCATCGGGCAAGAAGGCAAATGGAATGCACCATAGCGTCATTCCGAGCCGCAAAGGACAATACGAAGTTCGAATAGCAACTCTTCGAGGGAATCTTGCTACGTCCAAGTGCGTTAAAAACGAACCAAAACGCAACAAGATGCCTTCGCGGACTTTCTTTCGCGGACTGCGTATTCAAATTACGCCTCAGCATGACGCGGCAACATGCCTTCGCGGACTGCGTAAAATACATTACGGCTATTCGCACTGCGTGCTCGTGCCGCGTTTAGGCAACATAGAACGTGCGGGGTGGGCAACATTCCCGATCACGTCATGTTGGGAGCCCAAATAATGTGAGATTTCTTCACGCGCCGCTAATGCGGCTTGGTCGAAATGACAAATGAAAGCGCAACGAGAAACGATAATCTACATTAAGGAGCAATCCATGTACAACCAAAAAATGATCAAATTGGGCGAAGAGCGGTCGGACATTCGCGAACTTTTCGAATACGCCACCGCCCGCAAAAAAATCGTCGGAAAGGAGAACGTGTTCGACTTTTCGCTCGGCAACCCCGGCGTGCCCGCCCCGCAGTGCGTGCGGGAAGAGTTGGAGCGTCTCCTGCGCGAAACGCCTTCCGTCGCCCTTCACGGCTATTCTTCCGCCGCGGGGCTGCCCGAAGTCCGCGCGTCGGTCTCGGACTATATCCGTACCCGATTCGGCGCGGAAATGCGCCCCGAGCTCGTCTACATGACCTGCGGCGCGTCGGCATCCCTCACGATTATTCTCAACGCGATTCTAAACGAGGGGGACGAAGTCGTCGTGCTCGCCCCCTTCTTCCCCGAATACCGCGTCTTCGTCGAACGCGCGGGGGGAAAGCTCGTCGTTGCGCCGACGGACGAAAAATTTCATCTCGACGCGGAAAAACTCAGACCCTATCTCGGAGAGCGCACCAAGGCGGTCCTTCTGAATTCTCCCAACAACCCTTCGGGCGCGGTATATTCCGAAGAGGAGATCAAATCCCTCGCCGCGCTCCTCAAAGAAAAGTCGGAAGAGCGGGGGGAGCCCATTCTGCTCCTCTCCGACGAACCCTACCGCGAACTCACATACGGCGCAAAAGTGCCATACGTCATGAATTTTTACGACGATTCTGTCGTACTGTATTCCTTTTCGAAGTCCCTCTCGCTTGCGGGCGAGCGGATCGGCTACATCGCCGTCTCTCCCAAGTGCGAGGGCGCGGAGACCCTCTTTTCGGCGGTCTGCGGCGCGGGTCGTGCGCTCGACTATGTCTGCGCGCCCGTGCTCTTCCAGCGGGCGGTCGCAAAGTGTCTCGGAAAATCTTCCGACGTGGGCGAGTACAAGCAAAACCGCGACATTTTGTATCACGCCTTAACAGAATACGGCTATGAATGTATCGTGCCCGAGGGGGCGTTCTATCTCTTCGTCAAGGCATTGGAGCCCGAGGCAAAACAGTTCTGCGCGCGGGCGAAAAAACACGAACTGCTCCTCGTTCCGTCCGATAGCTTCGGGGTCTCGGGCTATGTGCGCATTTCCTACTGCGTGGAGCGTTCGGTCATCGAGCGGAGCCTTCCCGCCTTCAAAGCCCTCATCGAAGAATACCGCAAATAAGGAACGTAATTCAAAAACGCCGCGCCGCCTGCGAAAATTCGCAGGCGGCGCGGCGTATATACGGCGGTTTGTTATTCCGCGGACCAAGTGAGAGAGAATTGTTCGAGGAAGGACGTCAACGCCTCGTCGTCCGTAAGAAGCGGGCTGAGCGGTTCGGCTAATACATAGAATTGAAGATCCACCGTCCACATCTTTATCGACCGTCCTTGCAGGAAAATGTCGATGTTTCGATCGTCCGTGCAGCGCAGGGCAAACCCTTCCGCCGCGCCCGTTATGGGGAAATAGTCGAACGCTTTGCCTTGGAGATGAAAGTTGTAACTGAGACATTCGCGCACGGCGCGGGCAAGCAGGATATCCCTTTCGAAAGAGTCGACGGTGATCCCTTCCAACGGGAAGTTGAAGCAGAATGCGGCGAGTTCGGAGTAGTTCCCCGCGTCCGCTTTTTGGCGCAGATTCCAAAAGGCGTCCTGCCATTGCTCCTTCGTGAGGATAGAATCTCCGTCCCATCCGCGGAGTGCACGGTAGTGGAGCAAGGTCGCGGTATAATCGCTTTTTTGCTCGACGTTCAGCATGATTTCGGGCGTTTTACTCTCGCCGAACACGTCGCCTATCGCATACAGCCATCTTGCCGACTCAGGCGAGTGGCTCTCCGAACCGGGTACGAACTTTTCTCCCGGAACGGGGAAAGAGAGCGTTTCTTCCGACTCGGTAAAAGAAAATACCTGCGTTCCGTCTTTCCCGCCCGCCGCCGTCACCGCGGGTTTCACGGTGATCTGCGGGTCGCCCGAATAGACGTATGAGCCGTAGAGCAATGCCTTCCGCACCCGCAACGCTTCCGCGCGCTCTTCCTCGTGTTTTTGCACATAGCCGTTCACGGGGAAGAACACGGCGCAAAAGGCGACGATCGCCGAGAGGCAGACGGATGCGGCGACGACGGCAGTGTGCTTTTTGAGCTTTTTCCTCGTCTTTTTCAGCACTTCCCGCTCCTCGTCGGGCGCGCTTTCGGTTTGGAGAGAGGGCGCGGCGGGCATTTTCAAAAGTCTTAATTTTTCCGAGCACTCCGCGCACCTTGCGAGGTGGCGTTCCACGAATTGTTTGCTGTCCTCGGAGAGCAGGTTTTCGGTATACAGCGGCAACAGATCGGTGACCAAATTGCATTTATTCATGATTTTTTCTCCAATTTCTCCAAAATTTTCAGCTTCGCGCGATGATAGACGACGTACACCCAATTCACGCTCTTTTTGTAGATCCGTGCGATGTTTTCGGGCGGAAGGCAGCCGATCGTCTTCAAAAAGAACACGCCGCGGTAGGGCTCTTCGAGGGAGTTCATCGCAAGCAAGATCCCCGTTGCGTCTTCGCAGTCAAAAAGGGCGGAGTCGAAGTCGGGCGGCGGATCGGGCTTGGCTCTCCGCTTGCGCTTTTTCTCCTCGGCGAGGAAGAGATTGCGCGCGATCGCACACAGCCACGTGAAAAAGTCGCTCTCCCCGCGGAACGATTCCTTCTGAACGGCGCGGAAAAGGGTCTCCGCGGCAAGCTCCTCCGCGTCGCTTTTGTTCTTTGCAAGGGTCAGGCAGTAGGCGTAAAGTCTGTCGCCATAGGTGTTGTAGAACTCTTCGATGTCCTTCATTCGCGCGTTTCCGTCTGTAAGATAACTTGAAGGGAAAAATCTTACAAAAAAATTATAAAAAGGAGAAACTTTTTTGTCAACGGGCGGGCGGAAAGGTTTCTCCCGCAAAATTTTGCATAGAAAGGCAAAAAGCTCCGCATATTGAAAGTACACGGAGGTTTTTTATGAAAGCAACGGGAATTGTCAGGCGGATCGACGAACTCGGAAGGGTCGTCATCCCCAAAGAAATAAGGAGAACGCTTCGCATTCGGGAGGGGGATCCCTTGGAACTCTTTACCGACCGCGACGAACTCATGCTCAAAAAATACTCGCCGATCGCGAGCATCGAACAGTTTGCGAAGGGCACGGCGAAGTCGCTCAATGAGCAGAGCGGCTATCTTGCCGTCATTTGCGATACGGACGGCGTTTTACAGGCGAGCGGCACGGGAAAGAAGTCGCTTGCGGGCAAGTCCGTTTCGGATAAAATGACGGAAGTCATGCTCTCGCGCAGGAGCTATCTTGCGAGCAAGGCGGAGGGGGGCGACATTCTGCCCATCGCCGCAGACAGCGACCTCACGGTCACGGCGCAAGTCATCGTGCCCGTCGTCTCGAACGGCGACTGCTTGGGTGCGGTCGTACTTCTTTCCACCGACGAAGGGGCGGTCATGGAAGCGTCGGCAGTCAAGCTCGCCCGTCTCACGTCGGACATCATCGCGAATCAGTTCGAATAGGTTCACGAAAAATCTTTTGCTTCGCAAAATCTTTTTCCGTGAGGAAATTAGCGTGCGCGTTTTAACTTTCTTGTCCTCTCATTCGTTTTAGCGGGCAAGAAGGCAAAAGGTTTTGCCAAATTGAGTCGCCCACGGCGGAAGTGAATTCCGCCTAAGGCAAGGGGATTATAATTTCGCACGATTCTTTGCTCGTTCCACCCCTTGGCTCCTCCTAAGGAGGAGCTGTCACCGAAGGTGACTGAGGTGGTGTCACTTCGAAAAGAATCGTGCGAGGAAATTAGCGTGCGCGTTTTAAC
The DNA here is from genome assembly GCA_947629225.1 of uncultured Clostridia bacterium. Lineage (GTDB taxonomy): Bacteria > Bacillota > Clostridia > Christensenellales > Borkfalkiaceae > Gallimonas. The sequence goes on from CANRCY010000050.1 coordinate 5,012, forward strand.
CCGCTTGCCCCCTCCATTGGAGGGGGGTAGGGGGGTGGGCAAAGACCTGCCCCCTTTCCAAGGGGGCGGGTGGCATGACGCAGTCATGTCAGGTGGGGGTCCATTCCCAAATTACGTCATGTCGACCGCGGCAATCCCCCCATACATAACCCGCATGAAAAAGAACGCATTTCTCAAATCCGCCGCGGTGCTCTCGTTCGGCGGCATTCTTGCCAAGGGGATCGGCGCGCTCTACCGCATTCCGCTTGCGGGCATCTTGGGCGGCTACGGAATGGGGCTCTACCAAATGGCGTATCCGCTCTTTTGCGTGCTTCTCGCCCTCTCTTCGGCGGGGATCCCTTCTGCGTTTTCGCGCATTGTCGCCCGCGAAGCGGCGCGCGGGCACGACCTTGCGCCCACCCTCAAAACCGCTCTCCGCCTGTTTGCCGTCCTCGGGCTGTGCGGCACGGCGGCGATGTGCCTTCTCGCCCCCTTCATGAGCGCTTTGCAGGGGGACGGCGGGCTCCTCTCCTGCTATCTTTTTCTCGCCCCGTCCGTCTTTTTGGTCGCGCTCATCGCCGTATTCCGCGGCTATTTTCAGGGGAAAGAGGACATGACGCCGACCGCTCTTTCCGAAGTCGCCGAACAGCTCGTTAAGGCAGTCTTCGGTCTGTATTTTGCCACCCGTTTTGCGGAAAGACCCGTGCTCGCCGTGGGGCTTTGCCTGTTTTCCGTCACCCTGTCCGAGCTCTGCGCCCTGCTCTTTTTGCTCACATGCCGTAAAAAGGAGCCCGCCCGCATGCTCGCCGTCAGGCGGACGGACGGGAGGGAGATCTTCCTCTCCGTGCTCCCCGTCATGGCGGCGACGGGGCTTCTTCCTCTCTCGCAGACGGTAGACAGCGTCTTGCTCGTGCGCCTCTTGCGCGGGGGGACGGAACACGCCGTCGCCCTCTACGGGCTGTTTGCGGGGGGAGCCGCTTCGCTCATCTCTCTTCCCGCGACCCTCTGTTGCGGGCTGGCAAAAGCGGCGGTGCCGTCCGTTTCCCGCGCGTCGGCGGTCGGGAACGGGGAAGAGGCGGGAGCCCGCGCCATGTACGCGCTCCTCGTCACTCTCCTTCTTTCCGCCCCCTGCGCGCTCGGGCTGTTCTTTTTCGCCCGACCCATCGTCTCCTTTCTCTACGGCAATCTTGCGCGGGAAGAGGCGGAAATTCTGATCGTCCTCGTCAAAACGCTGTCCGTCTCCGCCGTTTCGCTCGCCTGCGTCGATACGCTCGCCGCCTGTCTGACGGGAATGGGCAGGGCGAAGACGGCGGCGCTGTCCATGCTCATTGCCGTGGCGGCGAAGTTCGCGTTGCAGGTCGCGCTCGTGCCGCGGCTCTCGGTCGGCGGCGCGGCGATTTCCGCAAATGTCTGCTATCTGGTTGCTTTTTTCCTCGATTTATATTATACTGTAAAGAAAAAACGGATAAACGGATATGATCACGGTCATCGGTTTGGGAACAGAGAAAGGAGACGTGTCGGCGCGGGCGATCTCCGTCATGAAGAGGGCGCAGAAGGTGCTCGTGCGCAATATGTCGCCCGCCGCGGAAACACTGCGTGACGAGGGGATCCCCTTCGAAACGCTCGATTTCGTCTACGAAAAGAGCCGCAATTTCGATACGCTCGCAAAAAACCTCGCCGCAGAGGTCAAAAAGCGCGCCGAGGGGTGCGATCTTTGCTACTGCGTGGAAGGGGGCGCGTTCGAGGACCGCGCCGCCTCGCTCCTCAAAGGCGCGGCAGTCATCGAGGGAGTCTCGAAGTCGGCAAAGGCGGCGGCGCTCGCGCGCATTACGGGCGGCTATCAGGCAGTCTCGGCATACGATCTCCAAGGCAGAAAGCTCACCCTTCCCCTCGTGGTGTACGACCTCGACAACGAACTTTTGGCGGGGGATGTAAAACTGCTCCTCTGCGAACTGTTCGGCGACGAAGCTCCCGCCTGCTACATAGAGGGGACTTCGGCGCGGAAAATTTCCTTGTACGAAGCGGACCGCATGAGCGGCTATTCTCCCCGCTCGGCGCTCGCGGTGTACGAAATCCCTCTGCTCGAAAAAAAGCGGTTTGGTTTCGAGGACTTCCTCGCCATTCTGCGTCGTCTCCGCGCCCCCGACGGCTGCCCGTGGGACAAGGTGCAGACACACGAGAGCATCCGTATCAACGCCATCGAGGAGGCGTACGAGCTCGTGGACGCCATCGACGCAAAGGACCCCGACAAGATGTGCGAAGAGGCGGGCGACGTCCTGATGCAAGCCGTTTTCCATACCCTCATCGAGGAAGAGGCGGGCAACTTCACGGCGACGGACATGGTCTCCGCGGTCTGCGAAAAGCTCATCACGCGGCACACCCATGTGTTCGGCACGGACAAGGCGGCGGGCGCGGACGGCGCGCTCTCCGTCTGGGAAAAGAACAAGATGACGGAAAAGCACCAGACGACCTATTCGGACGCGGTCAACGACGTGCCCGAATGTTTCCCCGCCCTTCTCCGCGCGCAGAAGATCGCAAAAAGGGGGCTGGGACGCGGCGACGTTCGAAAACTTCGAAAAGAAGTTCGAAGAGGAATATTTAGAGCTCAAAGAAGCCGTGCGTATGGGCGACAAACAGGCGGTCGCGGAGGAGCTCGGCGACGTGCTGTTCTGCGCCGTGGAGCTCGGGCGCGCGGTGGGGGAAGACTGCGAAATGGCGCTCCTCGATACCGTCAAAAAAATGCAAAAACGTTATACGGAATACGAAAAACTCGTCCGCGCAGACGGGAAAGACCCCTTAAAGCTGACGCAGGAAGAGAAGAATGATTACTATCGGAGGGCAAAACATGATCCACGGGCTTGACATCGCGGGCTTAAAGCTGGAAAACAACGTTTTTCTCGCGCCCATGGCGGGCTACACCAACTATCCTTTCCGCAAAATGTGCCGAGAGCTCGGCGCGGGGCTCGCCTTCAACGAAATGGTGAGCTGCAAGGGGCTCGCCTTCGGGAGCGAAGAGAGCAAGCGCATTCTCTATACGGGGGAAGACGAATCGCCCAAGGCGGTACAGCTCTTCGGCAGCGTGCCCGTCCTCATGCGCGCCACCTGCGAGAGCGAGGAGCTTGCCAAGTTCGACCTTATCGACATCAACATGGGCTGCCCCATGCCCAAGATCGTGCGCAACGGCGAGGGAAACGCCTTGATGGAGAATCCCAAACTTGCCGAGCAGATCGTCTCCGAGTGCGCCAAGAGCGGAAAGCGCATTGCGGTCAAATTCCGCGTCGGCGTGTGCGAAGGGGACAGGCGGGCGGCGGAATTCGCGAAACTGTGCGAGGGCGCGGGGGCTTGCATGATCACCGTCCACGGCAGAACGCGGGATAAAATTTATGCGGGACCCGTCGATTTCGAGCAAATCCGCGAGGCGAAGGAGGCGGTCAAGATCCCCGTCATCGGCAACGGCGGGATCTGGAACGACAAGGACGCGCGCAAGATGTTCGACCGAACGGGCGTAGACGGCATCATGATCGCCCGCGCGGCGCTCTACCGCCCGCAGGTATTCGCCGAGATCGCGGAGCGGGAGGAAACGCCGTTTGCCAAGCTCTTCCCCGTTCAGCTCCAAGAGACGAAAGAGCTCTACGGCGAACACTTTGCATGCGTGTTCATGCGCAAAATGGCGGCGTTCTACTTAAAGGGACGGCGCGGCGCGGCGGAGTGGAAGAGAAAGCTCTTTTCCGCCGAAACGAGCGACGACGTCGCAAAATATGCCGCTGAGATCTTCGGCGCGGAAGCCGCCGAGGAATAAAAACACGGGCGAAAGATCGCGGCGCGGGGCGTTCGGCAAACTTTGCCGAACGCCCCGCATTTTCTTTTCCCGCCCGCAAAAAAATATAATGAAAATCGCTGTACAAAACAAGCGGCGCATGCTATAATAAATTGTGACGCGCGTACACGCGCACGCGGGCATACACGCGCATGCGCGCGGAGGAGAAACTATGGCGGAAAAAGTAGAGGGCGCTTACGGCGCAGAACAAATTCAAGTATTGGACGGCTTGGAGCATATCCGCAAACGTCCCGGCATGTACATCAGTTCCACCGACGAAAAGGGGCTTCACCACCTCGTCAGCGAGGTCGTCGATAATTCCATCGACGAGGCGCTCGCTGGCTATTGCGACCGCGTAGACGTCACGATCAACGCGGACGGCAGCTGCACCGTGGAAGACAACGGCAGGGGCATTCCCACCGAAATCCACCCCAAAGAGGGCATTTCCACCGTCGAAGTCGTCTTTACCAAGGTCAATGCGGGCGGCAAGTTCGGCGGCGATTCGGGCTACAAGGTCTCCTCGGGGCTCCACGGCGTCGGCGTAAAGGCGGTCAACGCGCTCTCCGAATGGTTGGAGGCGGAGGTCTGCCAGAACGGGCATGTCTACAAACAGGTCTACAACCGCGGCGTGCCCCAACGCCCCCTTCAAATCATCGGCGATACCCAAAAGACGGGCACGAAGGTCACCTTCTTCCCCGACGCGGAAATTTTCGAGACCATCACCTTCAAATACGAAAC
>CANRCY010000051.1 GCA_947629225.1 uncultured Clostridia bacterium
GCCATCGTGATCCCCGCGGAAGGTCCGTCCTTGGGAGTAGCGCCTTCGGGGATATGGATATGGATGTCCTTGTGTTCGAATTCGCTCCCGTCGATGCCGTACTTGTCGGCATGGGCACGGATATAGCTGATCGCCGCGCGGGCGGATTCCTTCATGACGTCGCCGAGCTTCCCCGTGAGGAGAATATCCCCCTTGCCCTGCATGGCGGAGACTTCGATGGTGAGGGTCGCGCCGCCGACTGCCGTCCAGGCAAGCCCCGTCGCCGCGCCGACTTCGTCCTGCTCGCGCATGTCGTCGTCGCGCAAAAACCGCTTTGCGCCGAGGAACTTTTCGAGATTGTGTTTGTTGACGGTAATGCTGTTCCCCTCTTCGCCCTTGGCGATGCGCACTGCCGCTTTACGGCATACGGCGCCCAACGTGCGTTCGAGGGAGCGCACGCCCGCCTCCATGGTGTAGCCTTCGATCATGTCGGCGATCGCGCCGTCGGTGATGTGCAGATTTTCCGCCGTGAGCCCGTTTTCTTTGCGCTTTTTGGGAACCAGATAGCGTTTTGCGATCTCCTCTTTCTCCTGCAAGGTATAGCCCGAGAGTTCGATGATCTCCATTCTGTCGCGCAAGGGACCGGGAATGGTATCGAGGGTATTCGCCGTGGCGATGAACATCACCTTGGAGAGGTCGTACGGAACCTCGAGATAGCGGTCGCGGAAGGTGCTGTTCTGTTCGGGGTCGAGCACTTCGAGAAGGGCGCTCGCGGGGTCGCCGCGGAGGTCTTGCGAGATCTTATCCACCTCGTCGAGCAGGAACACGGGGTTGATAGAGCCCGCGTTTTTCATCTCATAGAGGATGCGCCCCGGCATGGCGCCGATGTACGTTCTTCTGTGCCCTCTGATCTCCGCCTCGTCCTTTAAGCCGCCGAGGCTCATGCGGACGAACTTTCTGCCGAGCGAACGGGCAATGGACGTGGCGACGCTCGTCTTGCCGACCCCGGGAGGTCCGACAAGGCAGAGAATGGGCGCTTTGAGCTCGCCCGTGAGTTTTAACACGGCGAGATATTCGAGCACCCGCTCTTTGATCTTTTCGAGCCCGTAATGGTCGGCGTTGAGCACTTTCTCCACGTCGGCGAGGGAAGCGGTGTCCTCCGTCTCCTCCCGCCACGGAAGATCGATGAGCCAATCGGCATAGTTGCGGAGAACGGTGTATTCGGGAGAGGAGGGCGGCATCTTGTCCATGCGGGCAAGTTCGGCGAGCGCCTTTTCCTCCACCTCGGGCGGAAGCTGTTTTTCCAAAATCCTTTCGCGCAGTTTTACGTTCTCCTCCACGTCGTCGCCGAGTTCGGCGTGGATCGCTTTGAGCTGTTCGCGGAGATAGTATTCCTTCTGCGATTGGTCGATGTTTTTGCGCACGTCCTGCGCGATCTTGCGCTCCAAACGGGCGATTTCGAGCTCGTCGTTGAGGCAACGCTCGAAGAGTTTGAGGCGCGCGACGAGTTTCTCCTCTTCGAGGAGCGCCTGTTTGATCTCTTCGCGGATCCGCATATTGCTTGCGCAAACGTTGATGTATTCGTCGACGTCGCCGATCGTAGAGAGCTGGGCTTCGGTATCTTTGGTAATTCTTCCGCCGAGAAGAACGATGTCCTTCACGAGATCTTTCGCGGTGCGGAAGTACGCCTCTTCGAGCGTGGGATCGGCATGCACGGTGACGATCTCGTCTACCACGGCATAGAGATAGCCGCTCTCCATGCGGAATTCCCGCGCGCGGGCGCGGTAATTCCCCTCGACGTAGACGCGCAGACGGTCGCCCGGCACGCGGGTCGCCTGACGGATCGTCGCGACCGTTCCGACCATACAAAGATCGTCCTCTTCGGGGATGTCCTGACGGGCGTTCCTCTGCTTTGTGAGAAAAACAAGTTTCCCGTTGAGTTCCGCCCGCTCGACCGCGGCGCGGGAAAGGTCCCTGCCAACGTCGAAAACGAGATTCGTGCCCGGGAAGACGACTTGCGTCCTCATCGGGATCACGGATAGAATTTTAACCTTTTTTTCTGCCATATTTTTTCTCCTGTACGGGTCTTCTCGTTTTTTAATATATCACACCTTTTTTGTGAAAGCAAACAAAATACCCGCTAAATTTTTGGCAGGAGAGTGATTTTCATCCGTTTTTCACCGTTTGCGGGAAGCGGAGAAAGAGGGCGGGCGGCGCGTTCGAAGCGCGCCGCCCGCCATAGCTTTTACTCTTCGCCGTCCCCGTCGAGAAGCGCCGCTTCGTCGGCGTCCTCGCTGTCGCCGTATTGGTTGCAGAACTCGGCGAACACTTCATCGAGCAAGGTCTCGTCCTCGACGGTCTCGAGGTGTTCGTCCTCTTCCTCGCCCACAATGCGGAAGATGACGACTTCGTCTCCCGCGTCGTCCTCTTCGCTCTCTTCGGGCGGAAGCGCGGGGGTGAGGCAGGCGTACCATTCTCCCTTGTATTCGATCGTGGCGAGATGTTCGTACTTCTCTTTGTTGCCCTCTTCGTCCACAAGTTCGACGATGTTGTCCTCTTCTTCGTAATCGTTGCGGTCTTCTTTCATTTTCATATCTCCGTCTCCCTTTTTGATTTTTTGCAGATAGCTTTCGAGGATATAGGCGGCGGCGAGGGAATCGACGCTCTTTTTGCGTTTATCCCTGCGACTTGAAACGCCCATTGCAAGGAGGTCTCCCCGCGCCTCGCGCGTTGTGTAGCGTTCGTCCTCCGTGGCGACGGGAAGAGAGGTCGCCCTCCTCAGCGCGGAGAGAAAACGCTCCGTCTTTTCCGTCTGGATACTGCGGGTCCCGTCCGCATTGAGAGGCAATCCGCACACGATCGTCCCCGCTCCCGCCCCCTGCGCAAGCTCCGTAAGCGCCTTTACGTCACGGGAGAGATCCCCCGTGCGGAAATAGGTATCGCACGGCATGGCATATTCGTTGAAGGGGTCGGAGACGGCAACGCCGATGCGCTTGTCCCCGACGTCGAACGCGATGATCCTCGGCTGCATAAGGAGAGTATAGCACACCCCGCGGAAAAAGTAAAGCGGAATCAGGCAGATTCCCCGTTTCCGCATGAGAGCGCCGCGGCTGCAAGTTGCAGCCGCGGCGCCTTCCGTTTCGTTACTTTTCCTTCTTTTTGTCCTTCTTCTCGGACTCGCCCTTTTCGGGGCAATTCCCCTCTTTGCAACCGAGCTTTTCGTCGAGCACGTCGTTGACCTTATCCACAAACTCCGATTGGCTCTTTTTGACGAAAGAGCGCATCTTATAGCTGTTGGCGACAAGGAGCGCCCCGCCCACTGCGCCGAGCATCAGTCCGAGACAAAACATCTTTTCCATGTCTTTCCTCCGAAAGCGGCTCTCGTGCCGCTATCCTCAGTTTGTGAAAGGATATTTTGTTTATTCTTCCTTTTCCCTGCGTAATTTTTCCAACTCGGCTTTGAGCGCCGCGTTTTCCCGCCTGAGGTCGATCGCAAGGCGGGAATAGAGCTCGTCGATCTCCCGTTCGAGTTTGCGCTGCAAAAAGCTCTTCTCTTCGGGCACGCCTGCCTCCCGCGCCGCCTTGGCGACCCGCTCGGGCTGCTTCTTCAAAAGATTGCGGTACTTGTTCTGCATGCGGAGCATCAGCCGCTCGTCCCCTTCGGAGACGTTCATGATGGCGCGGCGCACCGAATAGCCCTTGCTCTTTTCGGCGAGCACCTTTTTGAGGAGCTCGTCCGTCTCTTCCTCGGTAAAGGGCTTGACTTCGCCCGCGCGGAGGTCCTTGTCTTTGAGGATCTTCTCCACCCGCTCGTCTCCCCTCTTTTTGAGAAAGGCATAGTAGTAATTCCTGACGCTTCCCTTTGCGCGGCTGTGCTCTTTGCCGTACGTCTCGAAGAGATAGGAGAGGGTCTTGCCCGCGTTCTTCCCCGAATAGATGTACTCGATGAGCCCCGTCGCTTCCTCTTCCGTATAGCCGTTGATCTTATTCATAGACTGCCTCCAAAGGATTTGTCCGAATTGTTGACATAATTTTATCAGGCTATACATCTAATATTGCTATGCGGGTGTATTTTTTATCCGAAAAACTGTGTTCTCTCACGGTGAACGGCATGTATGTAGGGCTGGTGGACGGCTTCGAGCGCACGCTGGAACTCGACCCGAAAGACGGGCTCTCCTGCTCCGTTTTGCCCTGCGGCGGAGAATTTCTGCCCTTCGGGTTTTGTTTGGACGAGCGCTTTTTGTGCTCCCCGCCGCCCCAAACGGAGCTCTATTACACCGAAAAGGGGCTCGCGATCTATTTTTGCCGCTTTTTGCGCGCCGACCAATCTCTCCGCGTCGTACGGCAGGAGCGGCTCGGCGGGACTCTCCTCACCCTCACGGTGCAGGGAAAAGTTCAGCTCGCTCTGGAAAACGAAACGGGCTTCCACCTCACGGAGTTGCCCGACGAATTCGAAACGTGTTCCTTTTCGGCGCGCCGCGACGGGTTTTTGCTTGCGGGAAAGGAGTGTTTTGCCCTTCTTTCGCGGAGCGGGGAACTGCTCTTGCTCAGCGCGGGGAAAGTGCTCGAAAACGGCGAGACCCTCAAAGCGCAGGTGCCTTTCCGCGACAGCATGGGGCATACGGCGGTCTGCGAATGGAGAGAGGGAAAGCTCGTGAGTTCCTCTATCCGTGCGGCGGGAGAACCCGTCCCCGCAACGTTCGCCCTCGCCCTCTTCGAGAGCGCGCTCATCGGCGCGGACGTCCGCCCCTTCCTCGCCGAGGACCTCGCCGAAAAAGCCGACAGTCTCAAAGAATATCTCGGCGACTACCGCTCGGTCGTCCTCACGGGGGAAGCGGATCGGATCGGGCTCGTCTACAAGCGGAAGGAGCGCGTTTTCGACGTGCGCTATTTTACGGTCGAAATAAAGGACGGGAAAGTCTCGAACATCAAACCGCAGTAAAAATACCCCTCGGGAAGAACTTTATAGAAAGATCGCTCAAGGGGCAGACGAGATTTTCCCGTCTGCCCTCAATTTGTGTTTGACTATTTTCATCAAAAGCATTGCAAATTTCCTCTTTCCGTGGTAGAATAGACCTTGCGACACAATTCAATACTGTTTATGAAAGATACAGCGGCATCGATGTATCCTTATTCCTAATTTCATGAACAGGATTTGTGTCGCAACAATTCGGGGATACTCGAAGCGGGCGCCTCGGATTGAGGCGTCCTTATTTTTTTGCTTTTCTGTCATGTTGAGCGGAGCGGCATTGCCGCGCAAAACTCATTTTTGTCATGTTGAGCGGAGCGGCGTTGCCGCGCAAAACTTATTTTTGTCATGTTGAGCGGAGCGGCGTTGCCGTGCAGTCGAAACATCTCAGAAAAGCAGGAAACATACAAGCCCGCAAAAAAACGAAAAGGAGAAATCGAAACATGAAACACACCCTTCGCACAATTTTTTCGATCATGCTCGCTCTTTGCCTGTGCCTGACTTTTGCGGGCTGCGGCGGCGAGCACACCCATACCTTTGCGGCAGGTTGGTCGAGCAACGAAACCGAGCATTGGCACGCCGCCACCTGCGGGCATTCCGAGGAGCGCAGTGAGGTAGGCGCGCACACCTATGCAAACGGGAAATGTACCACCTGCAACTATGAACATGAAGAGCATACCTTCGGGACTTACTCCGAAAAGACGGACACGGGGCATACGGGAACGTGTTCGGTTTGCGGCAAGACCGTGACCGCCTCCCACACCTATGCAAACGGCAGATGTACGGAATGCGAGTACGAACACGAAAGCCACGCCTTTATCTACTCCGAAAAGACGGACACGGGGCACACGGGAACGTGTTCGGTTTGCGGAAAAGTTGTGACGGAGCCACACACTTACGAAAACGGCGTCTGCGAAGATTGCGCGTACGAACATCAAGAACACACCTATGGCGCATACGAAAAGACGGAGAGCGGGCATTCGCAAACTTGTTCCGACTGCGGAAAGGTCGTGAAGGAACAGCACGAATACGAAAACGGCACATGTACGGTCTGCTTATACGAACATCAAAATCACACATGGGGCTCCGATCGCACTTGCACCGTCTGCGGCGCATTAAGACCGCTCTACACGGTGAACGAGGACATGACAAAGGTCTACTTCGGGGAATATCCGCAGACCCAAGTGACGGACGAGAACGACAATGACAGATCGCTCCGCAACAGTCTGGATACGGCAGCGGGGAGCGCGCCTGCGGCGGGAAATCCCGGGAAGTGGACAAGTTACGGATACTATATCGAGGGCGTCGTGACCGACCATATGTGGTATATCGACGTGGAATATCAAGGCAGCCGCTACCGCGGGGTGTATTTTACAAGCTATCGGGAGCTGTTCACGATGGACGGTTATTCGCATTACTACCAAAAGGACAACGGCTACGAGACGAACACGGTCTATTGGTTCAAATACGAGCCCATCGAATGGCGCGTTTTGGATCAGACGGGGTCTAAGGCGCTTCTCATGGCGAACGTCATCCTCGACAGCCAACAGTATTATTTCTCCCTCGAGAACCGCACGATAGACGGTAGCACGGTCTATCCCGGCAATTACAAGGAAAGCGACATCCGCACATGGCTCAACGGGACGTTCTTCGATACCGCGTTCGACGAATATACGAAAGCGATCATCCCGACGACGACGGTGGACAACAGCGTCTCCTCCATGCCGTTAAACGAGGATTTTGACAGAGCGAAATATGCCTGCGAGAACACGCAGGACAGAGTATTCCTTTTGAGTTGGGAGGAGATGAAGTCGGTCGCATACGGATTTTTGAATGATGAATCGGCATACGACCAAGCGCGGAAATTGCAGGGAACAGATTATGCGAAGGCGCAGGGTCTGTATGTGGCAAGTAAAGGCAACAGCCGCTGGGATCTGCGCACGCCGACCATTTGGGGAGACGCCAATGTTTACTGCGTCAATTACGACGGTACAGCCACCGATTCCCGTGTCACCCGTACGGACGTCGGCGTCGTACCGGTACTTTGGATGTCCTACTGAACCCCTTTGTTCCATAAAACGCAGGCGCGGCATTTTGCCGCGCCCGATTTTGCGATTTTCGTTCGAATACTTTTATGATTTCGCAAAAAAGACGCAGCGCATGCTACGTCTTTTTTCAAACCGATCTAATTATCCTCTATGGAACGCCTCAGAGGGGCGTTGCGTTTAATGACGATCAGTATTTTTTGACCTTGACCGATTTGATGGTGATCGGCTCGACGGGAACGTTGTACACGACGTCGATCTTGGCGTTGCGCACGAGGTCGATGGGATCGTATTGGTTGGCGGGAAAAGTCTGCTCTTCGGTGAAGAGGCTTCCGTCGCCGTCCGTATCGTTTTCGAGCGTCTCCGTGTAATCGGCGATCGCGTCGAGAAGTTCTTGGAAGCGGCTGTAATCCTTTACCAACCCGAATACGGTGTAGTTCTTATCGTTCGTCGTATTGGAATCTCCCGTAAACGTATAGAAGATGCTCGTGGCGCAGTTGGTCTTGTATTTATCGCTCTGTTCGGGGTTGTTGTCGTTATTCGCCCCGCCGTCGCTGCGGACGGTCGTCACGACAGTGTCCTCTCTATCCCCCTTTTGGGTATAGAACATGCCGAGCGCGCCCTTCTGGTGGCGGTACGACTTTCCGTTGAGGGTAACGCCGTTCCCGCTGAATTCCCCGTGCAAGGTGTAGAGCGGGACTTTTTCGCTCTCCGCGTTATAGACCTCGCCCGCGGCGATATAGTCCCCTCTCTCGGTGAGATAATTCGCCATTACGCTTCCGCGCGCGAAAACCGTCTGCGTAAAGGTGGGACCGTGCTCCTTCTCGTAATTGCGGAGCTCCGTCCAATAGTCTTTCTCTTCGAGCTCGCCGTCCGCGTTGTAGCGATAGGCGCCGCCGTAGAGGAAAATGCCGTTCGAGCGGTAGTCGTGGATCACCGTGCCGTCATAGTAGCCCGCGTCCGCAAGCTCGATGAAGTGTTGGACGGTCTGGGGAGCGCCCTTGCGGGAGAGCGTGTATTCCACCTCGTACTCCGTGCCGTTGAACTCGTAGGTGATCGCCACTTCGGGATAGTTCGTATCGCACCCTGCAAACAGCGCCACTGCCGAGCCGCAGATCGCGGCAGACGCAAGGACTGCAAAAAGGCGCATTGATTTTTTCATGTTGACCTCCGTAATTTCCCCGAACGGGAAATTCTTCCATACGTCTATTTTAGCCGTTCTCGTGCATTCCGTCAAGTGCTTTTGGCGTAATTCGCATGAAAATTGTGTAAAAACCGTGCAAGGGAGAAAGGAAAGCGGGTGAAGAGCTGCCCCCTTTGAAGGGGGCGGCTCCGCCGTCTGGCGGTGGTGGGGGTTGACATTCTTAAATCACGTCATGTTGAGCCTGTCGAAACATGTCTTTATTATAATGCGGACACCCTTCGACAAGTTCAGGGTGACGTGTTTAGAATCCGCCCCAAAGCGTCATGCTGAGCCGAAATGTATTTACGCAGTCCCGTTAGCAAGTCCGCGAAGGCATCTTGGTACGTCTTGGTTTGGTTTTGAACGTACTTGGGCGTAGCAAGATTCCCTCGGGGAATTGCCGCTTCGGACTTCGTTCTTTCCGTTACGGCTCGGAATGACGCAACAAAACTGCGGTGCCCCCTCCCCTACCCCTCCCCCGCGCGGAACGCGCGGGGGAGGGCGAGAACATGCAAAAAGCCTCTCCGAAAAAGGAGAGGCTTTTTGGTTTTTGCATTTTAGTTCAATTTTTCGAGGAGCTTGAAGTCGATGCCCTTTTCGCCGATCTTGATGATCTCCACCTTGACGGTGTCGCCGATGGAGAGCACGTCTTCGACCTTCTCCACGCGGTGGTTGGAGAGCTTGGAGATGTGGATCATGCCGTCCTTCCCGGGGGCGAACTCGACGAACGCGCCCGACCGTGCCGATGAACATATCGCCCACTTCGGGATCGTGCACGATGCTCTCGATGATTGCCTTGGCGCGCTGTGCGCTCTCGGGATCGCCATAGGAAGCGATGCACACGGTGCCGTCGTCCTCGATGTCGATCTTCGTGCCCGTCTCCGCGATAATGGAGTTGATGACCTTGCCCTGCTTGCCGACCACGTCGCCGATCTTTTCGGGGTCGATGGAGAAGGAGATGATACGGGGCGCATATTTGGAGAGTTCGGGCGCAACTTCGGGCACGCATTCGAGCATCTTGCCCAAAATGAACTGTCTGCCCTCGTTAGCCTGCTCGATCGCGGTGTGCATGATCTCCTCGGAGATGCCCTTGATCTTGATATCCATCTGGATGGCGGTAATCCCCTTCATCGTGCCCGCGACTTTGAAGTCCATGTCGCCGAGGAAGTCCTCTAAGCCCTGAATATCGGTCATGACGCG
>CANRCY010000052.1 GCA_947629225.1 uncultured Clostridia bacterium
CGGGCGCGGACAGCTCGGTCGGCTCGGACGACAACGGCAGGCTCTTCTTCATCGACGGCGCGAAGCTCGCCTCGCTCGACTATCAAACGCTCGAAAAGCAGGGGGAGCTCGCCCTCGTCAAGATCAAACTGCACACGGGCAGAAGCCACCAGATACGGGTGCAGATGGCGGGCATTTCCCACCCCGTGTACGGGGACATGCGCTACGGCGGGGAAAAGGCAGTCAAGGGCAAGCTGGCGCTCTGGGCGTTTTCGCTCGGCTTTACCCACCCCGTCACGAAGGAGCGGCTTCTCTTTTTGTGCGAGCCGCCCAAAACGGAGAGCCCGTGGAAAAGATTCGACCTTTCCGCCGCCCTCAGACTCTGAGAAATCGGTGAAATTTTTCGATTTCTTGCAAACACGGCGAAATACCGCTTGACTTGCCAAAAATTTTTTAGTAAAATAAAAAAGATAATCGGGCAAAACGCCCGAATGGAGCATGTTACATGAATAAGACAAAATTCCGCTATTTGACGATTCTCGCGCTCGTTGCGGCGCTTGCGCTCGTTTTGGGCTTTGCATTCGGCTCTTTCCCCATCGGGAGAAGAGCGTCGGCGGTCACCTACCGCCCGAGCGAGCTCTTTTCCGCGGGAACGGCGGGAACGTCCGTCGGCGCTTCCGACGGAGAAGAAACCTCGTATGTGCAATTCACCGTTGCGGACGAAGGAAAAGTGCATTTCCGCCGCGACCTCGCTTTGAAGTGGTTCGCGCCCGCGACCCCCGCGGAGGACGGCTCCGCGCCCGCGTCCGCATATGAAACCGAATATTTTGCCATGACGTTCGCGTTTGCGCCCGCCGCCGTCGAAAAGACGACCGCGTCGAAAACGTGCCCCCGTTGCAGCCGTCAGGCGGACCTCGACGCAGAGACCTGCCCCAACTGCTCGTTCGATTTCACAAACGCCTACCTCTTCGACCGCTACGAGATCGTCTTCGAGAGCGCGGAAGAGAACATCAGCAAAGAGGGCACTTCGACCAACAGCCTCGTCTTCTTCTATGAAGACGGCACGCTGAAAGTCGCCGTGCGCGATTCTTACTCCCAACCCGACGAAGACACGAAGGCGGAGGATGACGATTGGTACGCCGCCCGTGCGGACAAGCATCCCGTTTCCCTCGAAGGAGAGGATATCACGGTCTCCTTTACCGACGACGGCGCGGGAGCGGGCGAATTTGTCGTTTTCGTGAACGGGACGGAAGTCGGCGTGTTCACCAACATCGGCGGCAACTTTATGGAATATCTGAGTTCCGCTTCTTCCACCCCCCGCGACCCGATCACCTTCACCGCGACCCTCCCCGACGAGACGGAGAGCTCCTATAAGCAGGTCCCCCAGTGCGTCCTCATGAAGGAGCTCAACGGACAGTCCTTCGAAGTCGCCGACGACGGACGCATCGAAGATAACGCCGATCCCGTTCTCGTCATCAACGAAGCGATCTATGCCTACACTCTCGGCAGAAAGTGGTCTCTCACCTACGAAGCGATCGACGTGTGCGACAGCTCCGTCACCGTCACGAGGAGATTCGCGATGGTCAACGCCGCGAACGAGGATGGGCTCTATCCCAAGCCCGTGACGGACGAATATACCGCGCTCACCACTTCCACCGTGTTCATGCCCACAAGCGACACGCAGGACGAAAATCAGTACGTCTCCATCTATTTCGAACTTGACGACGGGACAAACCTTTCGGGGCTCGATTCCGCGCAGAAAGAGGCAAAGCGTGTCTACCTTTGGTGGTACGCCGCCGACGGGCAGACGGAAGAGCTCTCTTCGGCAAAGGCATACGAATGCCCGCAGTGCGGTTACCGTCTCAACAAAGACGCTTACGACAAACTCGAAGACGATTGGACCTGCCCCGATCCCGATCAGAAGGAAGGGCACACCGAAGTCAAGAAGGACGACCTTGAAGAGGTCGACGTAGAAAAATTCACCTATATCATCGTCAACCGCGGCGACGTCGGCGCGGCAGAGCAGACGGGCGAAAAGAGCGGTCCCTACTATGTCGGCATTACGGCAAACGACGAAACGCTCCAAAACGACGCTGCTCCCGAGGCGGCGGAACTCGCCGAAAAGTATCAGCAGGCGATCGACGAGGTCGCGTTCAAGAAGGATGACGAGGGCAATCTGACGAGCGAACTCGCGCTCAGCGCGGGCGACGGCAGTTACTTCTATCTTCCTTCCCTGCGCGGGCTTATCGCGAGCGACAATGCCGACTACCGCAACCTCCGTTTCAGCATCTATTATAAGAAGCAGAGCCTCGAAACGACGGGTAGCGCTTCTTCCGCCTCGACGTTGCGCTATAACGCGCTCCGCTTCGAGATCGACGAAGAGGGCAAGTACATCTTCAAAGTGCTCGCTACCGACGCCGCGGGCAACACGATGAAGTACTATGTGGACGAAAAGCTCGTCACCGTCTCTTCGGATAACATCTGGGACATCGAGGAGATCCCCACCTTCGAATTCAGGGTCACCTATACGGGCGCGACGGTCGAAGCTCCCGAAAATCCCGTCGACGGCTATGTGAACAGCACTTACAGCATCAGCTCGTTCGACATCGTCGCCCTCGACGGCTACAAGACCAACTATAAACTCTATTACTTCGACGAAACGAAACTGACGGCAGGTCAGAGCTTCGATTCCTTCAACCAAGACGTAAAGGGGAACTTCGAGAGCTATGCCGCCTGCCTGAGAGAGATCCAGACCTTCAACTCCGACATTTCGGAAGACGATACCGATCTCTGGAACAGAACGGACAACGCCTACCGTTGGAATCCCGACAGCTCCCTCTCCTTCGTTCCGCAGGACCGCGGTCCCTGCCACTACGTCGTACGGCTCGAAGTCACGGAAGAGAGCCGTCTGCCCGGGAATAAGGCGCTCGCTTACCAAGTGATCGAGGTGCTCAACCCGCTCGACCCGCTTCCCGATCCCGGCGCATGGCTCGAAAACAACATCATCTCGGTGGTGTTCCTCTCCATTTCCGCAGTGCTCCTCGTCGTCATCGTCATCCTCTTCGTCGTGAAACCTTCCGAAAAGAGCGTCGAAGAAGTCGATGTGAGCAAGCTCCGCGGCAAGAAGAAGGAAAAGAAAGAAAAGACGAACGAATAACGGAATTTTGCCTGAAAGCGCTTCTCCGCAGTGGGGGAGCGCTTTTTGCATGCGAAAAAAGGAAAGAAAGACCGCATAAAAAGGCGCGGCATACGCAAACTGCGGATAGGAGGCAAAGAATGGTTATTGCAAATCTTATTTCGTATATTCTCGTGCTCACGGGGGCAGTGAATTGGGGGCTCTACGGCATTTTCAATTTCAACCTCGTATCCACCATCTTCGCGGGTCCGCGGACGGTCGGAGCCATCATCGTCTATTCCCTCATTGCCGTTGCGGCGATCTGGCTGATCATCTCTCCCATCATCACCAACGGCGCGCTCAAACTTATGGGGCACAGGGAAGTGCGCGAAGAAAGATCGTAAAAAAACTGCAAACAACGCAAAGAGCGCCGCAAAGCGGCGCTTTTTCCGTTTCCTCGTCGTTCCGCATTCCGCCTCGGAGTCGGCGCGGGCATAAATTCCGCCCCTTTTGCATTGTTTAAGATATGAGTATTTCCGATTTACGCCGCGGCGAAAGGGGAATCGTTTTATCGGTAGAGTTGCCGTCCGCACTCCGCGAGCGGTTGCGCACCCTCAACGTACGCCCGGGCGGTGCAGTGCGCGTTCTCAAAGTCTCCTTTTTTAAGAAGACGTTTCTCTTGCAGGCAATGGGCAGCCGCGTTGCGCTTTCGAGGGAGGTCGCCGCTTGCGTCCGCATCAAAAAAGTTTGACCGAAGTCCTTCTCGTGGGCAATCCCAACGCGGGCAAGAGCACGCTTTTCAACGCACTCACGGGCGGGAACGCCAAGGTCGGGAATTGGCACGGCGTCACGGTGGGGGAGGTCTCCCGCACCGCCCGCCTCGGGGAAAGGGAGCTTTCCGTGACCGACCTCCCCGGGCTCTATTCCCTCAACGCCATGAGCATGGAAGAGAAGCGCGCAGTCGGCTATCTCTCCTCCCATCCGTCGGCGTTTTTGCTGTTTGTGTGCGAATGCGCCTCTCTGCCGCGCGCCCTGCCCCTCTTCAAGGAGCTCTCGAAGGGCAGAAGATGCGCCCTCGTTCTCACCAAAAAGCGGCAATTCGAGCGTGCGGGCGGCAAGGTGGACGGCTCCGTGCTCTCCGCCCTGCTCGGCACGGAAGTGCTCTTTTCCGAGGGACTCAAACGCAAGGAGCTTCTCCGCGCCGTCTTCCGTCTTACCGAGGGGGGAGGGGAACTGAAAGAGGGGGAGCTCGGCTCCGCCTACCGTCCCCAAACGGAAGAGCTCTCCCGATCGGATAAACTTCTCACGGACGGCAGGTTCGCCCTGCCTCTCTTTTTCGGGCTGTTGCTCTTCGTGTTTTGGCTGACGTTTGCCCCCGGGCTTTTGGGCGACTTCCTCAAATCGCAGATCGACGGGTTCTTTTCGAAGACGCTCGCGGGGTATGCCGCAAAAATCCCGTCTCCCGTCTTGCGCGGGTTTCTTGCCGACGGCATTTTGAAGGGGGTGGGGGCAGTGCTCTGCTTTGTGCCGCAGATCTTTCTGCTCTTTACGGCGCTCCTGCTTCTGGAAGAGAGCGGGCTTTTGTCCCGTCTCGCCCTTCTCACGGACGGCTTTTTCGGCAAGATCGGGCTGAGCGGCAGGGCGGTGTTTTCTCTTCTGATGGGCTTCGGCTGCACCTCGACCGCCATTCTCACCACGCGTGGGCTGGACGACAAGGAGATCCAAAGACGGGCGATCCTCTGCCTTCCCTACATTCCGTGCAGCGCCAAATTGCCCGTTTTTCTCACCCTCTCCTCGGCGTTTTTCGAAAATCCTTTTCCCGCCGCCGTATTGCTCTATGCGCTCGGGGTGGGGCTTTCGCTCGCCGCGGCGCTCCTGTTTAAGCGGGAGACGCCCCCCTTCGTCATGGAGCTCGCCCCGCTCCAAATCCCGCGCCTCGGTTTTGTCGCAAAATCCTTGTTTTTTCAGCTCAAACAGTTTATAATAAAGTTGGGAACGGTGATCCTCGCCTTCTTTCTCGCCTCTTGGCTGCTCTCGTCGTTTAATTGGCGGTGGCAGTACTGCGGCGTAGAGGAGAGCATGTTCGCGCCCGTGGGCATGAACGATTGGAAGATCGCCTATGCGGCGCTCTCGGGGCTCATCGCCAAAGAAAACGTCGCGGGCGCATTGGAGCTCTTCTACGGCGGATTTCCCTATTCGGCACAGAGCGCGTTCGCCTTCGCCGTCTTTCTGCTCTGCTGTTCTCCCTGCGTTTCGGCGATCGCGGCAAGCGCGGGGGAATTGGGTTGGAAGCGTGCGCTTCTCAACGCCTTTTTGCAGACGGTCTCCGCTCTCCTCATGAGTTATCTTGCCTACTTCCTGTTGACGGGCGGATGGGGATATGTCTTTTTGCTCATCCTGCCGCCGCTCGCCCTCTTCCTGCTCAAACGTCATGAAAAAATTCACCGTAAGCGAGGAAAGCTCGCTCAAAAACTTCACGGATAATACCTGCGCGCAGGCTTCCTTCTGTTTCCGCCGTCTCTTAAAGGCGCGGGAGATCAGGGTGAACGGCGTCAAGGTGGGGGAGAACGTCGCTCTGCATGCGGGCGACGAAGTCTGCTACTTCATGACCCCCGCGGAAGAGGAAAAGCCCGCCTTTACCGTCGTCTACGAGGACGAGAACGTGCTCGTCGCCGATAAGGAGAGCGGCGTCGGTTCGGAGGCAGTCTTTGCGGAGACGGGGCTTTTGGGCGTGCACCGCCTCGACCGCAACACCGAAGGGCTGATGATCCTCGCCAAAAACGAAAAATCGGAGCGGGAACTGCTCGCGGCGAAAAGCGGGTCCGCAAGGAATATCTTGCCCTCGTGCTCGGGAAAATGCCAAAAAGGCACGCCGTCGAGCGCGCTTATTTGTGCAAGGACGAAACCGCTGCTCGGGTGCGGGTTTCAGCCCGCGGCGGCACGCCGATCGCAACGGAGTATGAAGTTTTGGAAGAGCGGGGGGAGTGCAGTCTGCTCAGGGTCGTTTTGCACACGGGCAAGACCCACCAGATCCGCGCCCACCTTGCCTACCTCGGGCATCCCGTCGTGGGGGACGAAAAGTACGGCGACGCCGCCTATAACAAGCAAATACACGCTACGCGCCAAAAACTGCTTTCCAAGTCGCTCTCCCTCGAAACGGAGGGGAGTTTGGCATACCTCAACGGCAAGATCTTCGTCTCCCCGAAAAATTTATAATTTTTTTGCGAAAAACGCTTGACGGCGTTATTTCTTTGTGTTAATATATGAACAGTTATTCATATATTGATATGGAGGAGTATCATGAAGACGTGCGATCGCGAAGCGCAACATCACATGGCGGCGGAGGCGGCAAAGGCAAACATGCCCTCGGAGGAGGACGTGGGGCGGGTCGCCTCGGTCTTTAAGGCGATCTCCGAGCCGAGCCGTTTGAAGATCTTGTTTGCCCTGCGGCAGGGGGAGATGTGCGTCTTTCACATTGTCGAGGCGGTGGGGGGGACGCAGAGCGCGGTCTCGCACCAACTGCGCATCTTGCGCGATTCCCGCATGATCAAAGCCCGCCGCGACGGGCAGAACATCGTCTATTCGCTTGCCGACGAGCATGTGCTTGCGGTGCTCGAACTCGTCTGCACCCACCTGAACTGCAAACTATAAGGTCCACAGACGCAAAAACAGGAGACCATATGCAAAAAATCATCAAAATCAAAAATTTAGACTGTGCGGCGTGCGCGGCGGAGCTCTCGGAAGAGCTCAACGCCATCGGCGGCATTTCGAACGCCGCAGCCGACTTCATCAACCAGCGCGTCAGCCTCGACTACGAGAGCGACGAAGCTCTCGAAAAGGCGATCTATGCGATCACCCACTTCGAAGAGGTGGAGCTCGACGGGGGCGGCTTGCCCAAAAAGGAACGTCATCTCAAAGAGATCGTCTCCATTGCGGTCTCTGCGGCGTTCTTTGTGCCCGCACTCATCCTGCAACTGCTCGGCTTTGATTTCGGCTATCGGAAATGGTTGGTGTTTTCCCTCTTTTTGGCGAGCGCGCTTGCGGCGGGGTGGCAGGTCGTCTGGAACGTCCTTCATTTCCGCGGGCTTTCGACCTTTTTCGACGAAAACTTTCTCATGACGATCGCCGCGATCGGCGCTTTTTCCATCATGCAACCCCTCGAAGGCGCGGCGGTCATGTTGCTCTACCAGATCGGCGAACTCTTGCAGAATGTCGCCGTCGGCTCTTCCCGCGGGGCGATCGCAAAGCTGGTCGCCTTAAAGAGCGAGACTGCCATTCTTGTGGACGGCGACGGGCAGAGAGAAGTCGACCCCGAAACATTGCAAGTCGGCGACGTCATTCTGCTCCGTAAGGGAGACAAAATCCCCGCCGACTGCGTCCTGCTCGGGGGAGAAACTTCGCTCGATACCAAATCGCTCACGGGCGAAGCCTATCTCAAAGAGGTAAAGAGGGGGGACGAACTGCTTGCGGGCTGTGTGAACGCGGGCAATGCGGTCAAGGCGAAAGTGTTACGCCCCGTGTCCGAATCGGCTGTCGCGAAAATTCTCGACATGGTGGAAAATTCCTCGGCGAAAAAGGCAAAACCCGAGAAATTCATCACCAAATTCGCGAGGATTTACACCCCCGTCGTCGTTCTGCTCGCCGTGCTCATCGCCGTCGTGCCGCCTCTGTTCCAACATTTTAATTTTGCGAAGTGGCTCGTGCCCGCTATCGAATTTTTGGTCATCTCCTGCCCGTGCGCCCTCATCATTTCGGTGCCGCTCACCTATTTTTCGGGCGTCGGCGCGCTCGCCCGTTGCGGCGTGCTCACCAAAGGCGCGGTCTATCTCGACGAACTTTCCAAGGTGCGCGTCGCCGTGTTCGATAAGACGGGCACTCTCACCGAGGGCAGGTTCTCCATTGCAAACGTCGCGGGCGGCGAAAGGGTCAAAGCGCTTGCCGCGGCAGTCGAAAAGAACTCTTCCCACCCCCTTGCGCAGGCGTTTGCGGGGATCGAAACGTCCTTTACCGCCGAGAACACGCAGGAGCTCTCGGGCATGGGGCTTTCGGCAACGGTCAACGGGAAAGAGGTGCTCGTCGGCAGTCTCAGGCTCATGCGGGAGCGGGGGATCGAAGCCGAGCCCGTGCCGACCCTCGCCTCCGTCGTGTATGTTGCGGAAGAGGGGAAGCTCCTCGGCTATGCCGAGATCGAAGACGCTGTCCGCGCCGACGCGAAATCCGCGCTCGGCGAACTGAAAAAAGCGGGCATAAGTTACCGCGCCGTGCTCACGGGCGATACCGCGGAGCGGGCGGAGGGGCTCTTAAACGGGTTGCCGCTCGAAGAGATCCATGCGGGGCTTCTTCCCTCGGAAAAACCCGTGTATGCCGAAAAATTAAAGGAGCGCGGCAAACTTTTGTATGTGGGCGACGGCATCAACGATACGCCTGTCATGGCTGTCAGCGACGTTTCGGTGGCAATGGGCGGTCTCGGGAGCGACGCGGCGATCGAGGCGAGCGACTTCGTGCTCGCGGGCGATTCGCTGTCCGCCCTTCCCAAGGCGATCGGGGGAGCGAAAAAGACGGGACGGATCGTCAAAGAAAACATCGTCTTTTCGATCGCGGTCAAAGCGGCGCTCATGGCGGTCTCGCTCATCGCCACGGCGACGGGCGCGTTTGTCCTTCCCATTTGGGCGGCGGTCTTCGGCGACGTCGGGGTCATGTTGCTCGCCGTTTTGAACAGTCTTCGCATGCGCGCAAAGTTATAACGTATTTCCGCGCGCGGCGCTTTGCAGTCCGAAGCGCCGCGCGCGGTTTTTTTATTCCTCTTTTTGATTGGGTTTGTAAATTCCCGTTGCGCTTGTCCTTCTTTTATGCTATAATAGGTTCGGTATGAAACATCTGATCGACTGCGCCATGAAGCGCGAGGCATGCGACCTCGTCATCAAAAACGGAAAAATTTACAACGTGTTTACGGCGTCGCTCGAAGAGGGCGACCTCGCCGTTGCGGACGGCAGGATCGTCGCGATCGGGCAGGGCTACCGCGGCAAGCGGGAATACGACGCGAAGGGCAAAATTCTCCTTCCCGCCTTTATGGACGCCCACATCCACATCGAAAGCAGTATGCTCTCCCCCGAGGCATGGGCGGCGCTCGCCGTTCCGCGGGGGACGGGGCTCGTCGTCGCCGACCCGCACGAGATCGTCAACGTCATCGGCGTCGCGGGCGCGGAATACATCAAAGAGGCGTTTTCCCGCCTCTCCTGCGAGGGGGT
>CANRCY010000053.1 GCA_947629225.1 uncultured Clostridia bacterium
GCGTTCTATCCCGCCTTCCTCGACGAGAGCGGCGCGGTGTACGACATCGACCTCACCGCGACTTACAACGACGCGGGTTGGGATTCCGCCGAGCGGGCGAACAAGGGCATTCAGATCGATTACAGAACGGCGACGTGGCTCGGGCTTCAGCTCTACTCTCAGGACAGCCGTCTGTATAAAGACGGGTTCTGGCTCAACGACGGCGGCGACAACTACATCGAACTCTCCGCTTGCCGCAGAGAGGACGGCTCCTACCATTGGTTTGTCCGCCAAGGCGAAGTGCAGAGCGGTTCGCCCAAGTACGAATCCTTCGTTGTGTTCGACCCGTATGCGGGACTCGAACCCGGTTCGGCAGTCACGCAGTACGACGTTGTCTCCAACCAAGGCAACAATAACGTCTACGTTCAGCAGAAAGTTGCGGAAGGCTGGGACGAGGACAGCGTCGGTTATGAGATTTTCATGGCTTCCTTTGCCGACAGTGACGGTGACGGCATGGGAGATCTGAAAGGCATCACTTCCAAACTCGACTATCTCCAGAATCTCGGGGTAGACGTTTTGTGGCTCACGCCTTTCCAGCAGTCCAACTCTTACCATGGGTATGACATCCGCGACTACTTCACGGTCGATCCCCGCTTCGGCACCCTTGCCGACTACCGTGAACTCCTCACCGAGGCGCACAACCGCGGCATGAAGGTCCTCATGGACTTCGTGTACAACCATACCTCGACGGGCAACCCGTGGTTCATCAAGTCGCAGAAGCTCGTGAAGGAGACGGTGAAACTCGCGGACGGCAGCTACCGCACGATCGACTACCGCAACTTCTACACGTGGCAGAACAGCGATTACACGCCGAAGGACGATCTTGAAAGGAAGCAGTGGTTCGAGGATCCCAACGGGTACTTCTACTACTCTTCGTTCAACAGCTCGATGCCCGAGCTCAACTTCGACTATCAGGCAGTGCGCGACGCCATTTTGGACGTTGCTCTCTATTGGATGAGCTTCGGGCTCGACGGGTTCCGTCTCGACGCCGTGAAGCACGCCTACATGGAGAACGAAAACCCCAACCATTCCGACAATATCATCAAAGATATTTCGGACGGCACGGCAGAACCCGGGGCGACGGCGGGCGACTATTCCACCGACTTCGGCAAGGCAGTCAACTTCTTCCTGGAGTTCAACGCCAAGCTCAAAGCAAGCTATCCGAGCGCCTTCCTCGTCGGCGAAAACTTCAACGGCGACCCCATCAAGCTCGCACAGCTCTATCCCGGGCTTGACAGCCAATTCAACTTCACGTGGTATTACGATACGACGGGCTCTCTCGGCACCGTTGCCGACCCCAATGTCGACCTTACGGCAGAAGTGCAGGACGGCGGCAGGGGACCCGGAGGTTTGCAGGTCGCAGAACAGATCCAATTCCAGTTTGCGGATAAGGCGATCGGCTCCTACTCGGCGGCTCTCTTCGACTTCTCGCTTTACCGCACCGACTACATCGACGGTATCTTCACTTCCAACCACGACGTAGAGCGCGCACGCGAACGTCTGCTCGTCGGCTGGGGCATTGACAAGGCGGACTGGGTCTCCCGCGCGGCAGATCCCACCTCCGACGAAGACTTCGAGCTTTCGGGCGAACTTGCCAAACTCTACGGCGCAATGTGCCTCTCCGTCCCCGGGATCACGTGGATCTACGGCGGCGACGAGATCGGCATGTTCGGCAGAAAGACGCTCAACCCCGAGGGCGACGGCGCAGGGCATGAAGACAGATGGCTCCGCCAGCCCATGAAGTGGTCCAAGGAAAAGAGCGGAGACAGCGCCAACTGCGAGTACGAGATCGGCTTCAACAACTACGTCATGACGTGGGACGACAACAACAAGAAGCTCGACGGCGTAAAGGAACAGCAGGCGGACGAGGACTCCATCTATCAGGTCTATAAAGACATGATCGAAGTCCGTCACGCAAATCCCACGCTCGCCCGCGGCACGGTCACGAGCCATACCACCAAGTATTCGCAGGGCAAGGGCTATGCCGTGATGGTCTATGAGATCAAAGACGCAGACCACTCTTACCTCGTATACGTCAACGCAACGGATAAGACGATGAGCTGCAACTACAATCTCCCCTCGAGCGCACAGCAGATCTATTCCACTTCGGGAGAATGGGTAGACGGTTACAGCTGCCCCGCCCGCAGCTTTGTGCTCTACAAAGTGAAATAAGGAGGAAAAGGACATGAAAAAATCGTTGAAAATTCTTTCTTTGACGCTCGCGCTTTCCTTGACCGTCGGCGTGACGGCGGGCATGACGGTGATGGCTTCGGCTTCCCCCGCGCCCGATAAAACTTCTCCCGCGGCGTCGCCCGCGCCCGTTGCCGAAACGGCGGCGCAGGTCTATCTCGTTCCCGGGGTCGGGAATTCCCTCAGCGGAACTCCTCTTACGGCAGAAGAGACCGCCGCACTCCACATGGAGGGCGAAGTGTTCAAGGCGGGCGAAGCGGGAAGCGGACTTCCCACGCCCACGACGACGAAGACGGACAGAACAAACAATCCGTTCGTCTTTAACGGCTGGTGGACGATCGTCGACGCAACGGTCACCTATTTCGAAACGGTGCCCGCCGTCACGGAGACGACATACCTGTATGCCGATTTCCGCGCCTCTCTCTCGCAGCACAGCGATCCCGTTGCGCCCGCGGGCGGTACGGCGACCTCAACGCCCGAAAACTACATGCGCGTCGTGCGCGCCGAGACGGGCGAAGTGGAACTCATTCCCCTGCGCGTCTCGGGGACGGACGTCTCCAACGCCGAAAAAGCGGGTCACAGCGGTCCCGTGCAGTGGTATAACGAATGGTTCGTCTTGCAGCCGGGCGACGTGGTGAGCTATTGGTTCTCGGGGCTCTACGGCTCCACGCCCATGTACGGTCCCCGTCCTCGTCACACGCCCCAGTCCTGCGACATTCTGCTCAATGCGAGCGGCCAATACGGACAGACGGGTCAGTACATGCAATTCTATAACGACGACGCCACACTCCTCGACGACTATAACCAGTCGAGAAAGTACTTCACGGCG
The DNA here is from genome assembly GCA_947629225.1 of uncultured Clostridia bacterium. Classification (GTDB taxonomy): domain Bacteria; phylum Bacillota; class Clostridia; order Christensenellales; family Borkfalkiaceae; genus Gallimonas. Next base: position 3,059 of record CANRCY010000053.1, read on the forward strand.
AACAGCCGCGGCGAAGCCCCTGCGCTCTCCTATACGGGTCCGATGGCAACGCAGGCGTACATCTTCCGTATCTACATCCAGTTCTACGATGAGGGCGGACACATGACCCTCTACATGGAAAATCTCAGTTTGAAATTGGGGGTTGAAGCATGAAAAAGACAAAGAAAATTTTCTTATCCGTTTTGACGGCAAGTTGTCTCACTGCGGCGGCGTTCGGATTTGCCGCCTGCGGCGAGAAAACAAACAATGAGCCCGAAGCCCCTCAAACGTCCGAGGAATCTGTCGTCTATACCGTTACGTTTGAAACGAACGGCGGTACGCTTCTCCCCGAACAGGGCGCGGAAGCGGGCGACAAAGCCGTCCGCCCCGGCGATCCCAAAAAGGCGGGATTCACCTTCGGCGGGTGGTACGCGAATGCCGCCTGCACAACGGAGTTCAACTTCGAAAGCGGGATTACGGGCGATACCACGATCTACGCCAAGTGGAACGCGGCTCCCACGACGGACGCGGAATATTTCCGCCTCACGCAGGAAGAGGGCGGTTGGTCGGTCGCGGCAATGCCCGGCAAACTCATGCCCGCAGACGTCGTGATTCCTTCCGAGATCGACGGCAAGACCATAACTTCCGTCGCGGTCAGCGGCTTCGAAGATGTGGGCAATGTACATAGCGTCACCCTGCCCGATACCGTCACGACGATCGGACAGCGCGCATTCCGTAATTGCTCCGACCTCGAAGTCGTCCTCGGCGGCGCGAACGTCGAGATGATCGATTCCGACGCCTTCGACAACACCGTTTGGGACAACAATCTTCCCGCGGGCGAAGTGTACCTCGGCAAAACGCTGTATAAGTACGCAAGTTCCATCTTCGTAGAGACGGCGATCGAAGTCAAAGAGGGGACGCTCGGCATCGCTTCGGGCGCGTTCCTCGACCAGCCCAACCTCATCGGGATCACCCTTCCCGAAGGATTGAAGTACATCGGCTCCTATGCCTTCGGCGCAGACAGCGCGGAAAACGGCAACGGCATTTCGGAAGTTATCATTCCCGACAGCGTGGTCGAAGTAGGGGCGGCGGCGTTCCGCTATGCTCCCATCGAAACGCTCATCATCGGCAAGGGCGTGGAATACATCGGCGCGAAGGCGTTTGCGGATACGACCGTTACATATCTTGAATACAACGCCGCAAACGGCGTGATCGCCGATGCAACGTTCAGCGGAATGACCGCTCCCGCCACCGTTACGATCTCGGACGAAGTAAAGACGTTCCCCGAGAACATTGTAAAGGGTTGGGAAGGCATCGTCTCCCTTGACCTCGGCACGGGTATCACGGTGATCCCCGCGGGTGCGCTCGACGGACATGCGGCTCTTTCCGAAGTCAAATTCGGCAGCCTCACCCGTATCGGCAGCAATGCGTTCCGCGGCACGGGCATCAAGGAAGTCACTCTTCCCGCGAGCCTTACCTATGCGGGCAATTCCGCTTTTGCAAATTGCAAAAATCTGCAAACGGTAACGGTAAATGCAGAGCACGTGGGTATTTCGGGCAAGACCTTCCCCATTTTCGAGGGCTGCTCTTCGCTCACGACGGTGAACTTCGGCGCAACTGTGCGTGAAATTCCCGATTACTTCCTCTATCGGGCAAATTCGCTCACGACCCTCGGCTTTGAAAGAGGCGTGGAAAGGATCGGCATGTACGCCTTCTACGGCACTTCCGTTTCGGGCAAGCTCGTCCTTCCCGAAGGGCTCAAAGTCGTAGGCGATCACGCCTTCGACGCAGGGACTGACGCAGACAACACCTCGTTCGGCACGGCTCCCGTTGCAAGATTGCAGGGGCTCGTCGTTCCCTCCACCTTGGAAGAGGCGGGAAGCATGGCGTTCGCCAACAACCTTGCGCTCAACTATCTCGCATGGAACGCCGCCAACGTGACGACGACCGTTTATAACGTTCCCGGCGTCAGAATCAAAGATACCTTTGCGCCCATCTTCTCGGGCTGCAAAGCGCTCGCTTACGTGAATATCGGCGATACCGTCCAGTCCCTTCCCGAACAGTTCATCATGGGTTGCGACGAGGTAAAGGAAGTCGATATCAAGAAGGTCGCAACGATCGGCAAAGAGGCATTCTACGGCTGCACTTCGCTTAAAAGCCTCGGCTCGAACAACGGCGCGAACATCGCCACCCTCGGGCAGGACGCTCTGACGGGCACCGCTTGGCTCTCCAACACCATGGCGGCGGCAGTCAATAAGGAATACTACATCGGCAAAGTGCTTGCGGGCTTCTCGGGGACCATGCCCGAAAATTACACGCTTACGGTCGATGCGCATGCCGTTGTCGCCATTGCGGACGGCGCGTTCAAGGGTCAGAAGAACCTCACCAAGATCACGCTCTCCAATTACTCCAGCAACAACACGCTCACGACCATTGGCGTTAGCGCGTTCGAGGGCTGCACGGGCATCACTTCCTTCTCGACGGTGACCAAACTCACGACCATCGGCGACCGCGCCTTCTACGGCTGCACGGGTCTCACCACCGTTTCCCTCTCGTACGTCGAGACGATCGGTGACAGCGCGTTCGAAGGCTGCACCAAACTGTTTGCAGATGCAGACTTCACCATTCCCGCCACCGTCGTCACGATCGGCAACAAGGCATTTTACAGCTGCAAAATTAAGGACCACGCCCTCAAAGTTGCGGCAAACGGCAAGCTCAAGAGCATTGGCGACCAAGCGTTTTACAGCATTCAGGCAACGACCGTCGACCTCGGGAACTGCGAATATCTCGGCGATCTGTGGCTCGGCTACTTCAACAGGACGATAACGAGCTTCAAAGCGCCCGCCCTCGTGCACGCCGGCAATTATGCGCTTGCGATCACGACCCCCGAGGCGGTGGAAGAATTCGAGTTCACCAATGTGGAATACCTCGGCGAGCATTGCATCGACGGTTGGACGCGCACCGACTACGACTTCCCCAAGCTCAAAGAAATGGGGCTCGGGATGTTCGGTTCCTATCTTTCCTACGGAACGCACGGTTCGGGCGATGAGAATGTGCAGAGCGTACATATCGGCGGCGAACTCGAAGAGATCCCCGATCAGACCTTCTATCGCACGACCAACCTCAAGACGGTCACCCTCGATCACCCCGAAGCGCTCAAAAAGGTCGGCATGTATGCCTTCCAGGAATCGGGCGTCGAGACCATCGACATTTCCCACGTCACCTATTTCGCCGACTACGCGTTCACCAAGAGCAAGATCAAGTTGAACGACTTTGCGTTCGATGAAAACGTCGAAAACATCGGCAACTACGCCTTCCAGGCTTGCTCGAACATCACGGGTTCTCTCACCATCCGCGGCAAGCTCGACGGCATCGCGACCTACGCATTTGAAGATATTCCCTTCACCAAACTCACGGTCGGCGGGAGCATCAAATCCATCGGTCAGCGCGCATTCGCCGGGAGCGTTGGTTACGCCTCCGAGGTCGTCCTCGAAGAGGGCGTGGAGAACATCGACGGGCTTGCATTCTACAACAAAAAGGGCGAAACCGTGAATCTTCCCACCACGATCGTCACAGTGGGCGGCTATACGAGCAACGTCTCCGGCACGGGGCTCACGGGCTTTGCGGTCATCAAGCTCGCAGGCTACATCGAACCCACCGACCTTACGGCGACTGTTGCTCCCTTCTCGCAGAGCTGTTTCATCGTCTGCGACAGCGACGAGACCGTTGCACAGATCAAACTCGCTCCCGTTTGGGACGCCTTCAAAGACCGTGCGTACGGACCTTCCGACATCGTAAGCCAAGAATGGATCGTGGACGCGGACGGCGTTGCGCTCAAATACCTCGGCGATAAGAAGAACGTCAATATTCCCGCCGAAGTCAAGAGCATTTCGAGCATCTCCGCCATTCTCGGCACGCAGTTAGCCGACTTCACGGCAGAGGGGATCAAATTCACCGCTGCCGCAGGTTCGGGGCTCAAATACGAGAACGGCATGCTCACCTCTGCGGACGGAAAGACCCTCTACTTCTACAACGGCACGAGCGACACCGTGAACAACTCCACGGTCATCTCCGTCGGCAACTATGCGTTCTATGGCAACAAGGTCGCAAAGACGGTCACCCTCCCGAATGCGGAGAGCATCGGCACCTATTCCTTCCGCGAATGCGCGGTGGAGACTGCGAACCTTGCGAAGGCGACCACGGTCGCAAGTTACGCCTTCTACAACGCGTCGAAATTGCAGACCGTTACCCTCGGCGGAATCACCGCGGTCGAAGATTACACCTTCTACGGCTGCGTCGCACTCACGGGAATCGCGCTTCCTTCCGCGACCGAAGTTAAGCAACACGCCTTCGACGGGTGCAAGCTGCTTGCCACGGTCACGGGCTCGAATATCGTCACCGTCGGGAATTACGGCTTCGCCAACTGCAATGCGCTCGCTTCCTTCGATTTCGGCAAAGTGGAGACGGTCGGTTTATATGCGTTCACATATAACGCATTCACCGAGATCAACCTGCCGAAGATCAAGACGGTCGGCTCCTATGCGTTCCGTTATCACACCGCTTTGACGAAGGTCACGATCGGTGCGGACTGCACGAGCCTCGGCTCCTACGCCTTTGCCGACGCGACGAACAACAACTTCACCGTCACCGTGAATGCGACCACGCCTCCCACGGGGTCGAATGTATTCGGCACGGCGGCGCAATTTGCGGGCACGATCAAAGTGCCGAGCGCGCAGCTCGAAGCCTACAAAGCGGCAACCGGTTGGTCGACATACGCCGACAAGATTGTTGCGGCAGACTGATATTTCCTCCCCAAACCCACCCTCTTCCGCGCTCTTTGCGGAAGAGGCGGGGCGGAGGAAGTTCTCAAAAGGAGAATCAACATGAAAACGATCACAAAAATCGCAACGCTTGCCCTGTGCGCGAGCCTTTCCATCGGCGCTCTTGCGGGCTGCGGAAAGACAGCTTCGAAGGAAGTGGTTGTTTGGGGCGGAGCGGAGGACCAAACGCTTCTTACCCAACTCGTCAAGGAATTCAAAGAGGCAAACCCCGATATCCACGACAATATCATCGTCCGCATACAGGATCCTTGGAATGCCCAATCGATCGTTGCAAACGACCCGGAAGCGGCGGCAGATGTCATTCTTTGCCAAAACGACCACATCGGTATCATGGCAAAGTCGGGACTTCTCGCCGAGATCAGGGACGGCACGGCAGCGACGTTTGCAACGGACATTCGCACAAACAACGACCCCGCCACCGTCCAGCAGGTGACTTACAACGGCGCCCTCTATGGCTTCCCGCTCACGATGGACACCTACATCGAGTATTACACGACAACCATTTTCCCCGAAAGCGTTGAAGATACCGTCTTGGGGAGCGTGGATACGATGCTTACGGCGAAAATGCCCAACATCGGGAGCAGTTCGGAGAAAGCGGCGGCGTTCGGCTTCAACATCGGCGACGGATTCTATCTCAATATGGGCTTCTTCGCGGTGGGCTGTACGCTGTTTGGCGCAGACGGCACGGACGTGAACGCCTGTGACTGGAACAACGAGAACGGGATGAAGTTCATGCAATATGCGGCAACGAACTTCCGCCAGAGCGGCGGGAAGTTCAAGTCGGATGACGCGAAGAATTTGGCAACAGCCGTCCTCAACAACCGCCTCGGCGCGTGCATCTCGGGCGCGTGGGAGATGAAGGATACCTTCAAGAACGCGAAGAACATCAAATATCGCACTCTGCCCTCTATCACGATAGACGGAGAGGAGAAACCCCTCGTGTCCTTCTCCAACAGCAAGGTGTACGTCGTCAACAACAAGAGCGAGCATAAGGCGACCGCCTCCCGTCTTGCGGCGTTCATCACGAACGAGCAAAGTCAGCTCCGCTATGCGGAAGAAAGAGGATATTATCCTTCCAACAAGAACGCCCAGCAGAACGCGGCAGTGAAGGACGACCCGTTCTTCAAGGTGATACGGGAGCAGCTCGATTGGTCGGTCCCCG
>CANRCY010000054.1 GCA_947629225.1 uncultured Clostridia bacterium
TGGTATCATTTCACCACACCCGCCTCGCTCCGCTCGGCACCCTCTCCTAAGGAGAGGGCAAAGATAGGGCGCCTCCTTAGGAGGAGCTGTCACCGAAGGTGACTGAGGTGGTATCATTTCACCACACCTGCCTCGCTACTCTCGGCACCCTCTCCTTAGGAGAGGGCTTTTTGCCCACCCCCTCTCTTCCCAAGGAGGGGGCACACATAGATGGACTTGATTTCCCATTTTAATTATGTTATAATCTGCTTATGAACGATACGCACAATCCGAAATTAACCCCTTACGCGCGCGACTTGCGCAAAAATATGACAAAAGAAGAGCGTAAATTATGGTATGACTTTTTCCGTGATTTGCCTTGCCAAGTTCATCGGCAGTTCGTGATAGACCGCTACATTGTGGACTTTTTTTGCGCTTCCGCGAACTTAGTCATTGAGTTAGACGGCTCGCAGCACTATACGGACGAAAAACATGCTGAGGATTTGAAGCGTGACCAATATTTGCGATCTTTGGGCTATACGGTATTGCGGTATTCGAATTATCAAATTCATCGTGAGTTTAATGCAGTAAAGCAGGACATTTGGAATCATATTTATAAAGATTTTTCTTAAAGCACCACCCCCTTAGTCCCCCTCCTTAGGAGGGGGGGCACACAAGGCGCCTCCTTAGGAGGAGCTGTCACGAACAAAGTGAGTGACTGAGGTGGTATCATTTCACCACACCTGCCTCGCTACTCTCGGCACCCTCTCCTAAGGAGAGGGCTTTTTGCGTTGCTTTTTCCCACGGAGGGGGTAAGGCAAAAAGGAACTTCCCGAGGGTTGCCCCTCGGGAAGTTCCTTGCTATTGGACTATCAATCAACCAGATTGTAGTTAGCCTTTCTACCACCCCGTGCCCCGAAAGGGGCATGGGGTGATTTTGTTTGTGTTACGCCTTACGCTCTGTTGGCAATGTTGTTGTTCGGCACCAGCTTGTTCACTACACCGATGTCAACAGTCGTGTTTTCGGTGGTGAAGTCGCTGTAAACGAACACGTTCTTACCAAGCTGCAAGCCAAGGGTCACACTCGAAGCAAGCGTCACGCGCGAAGCAGATTCCGCCGTGGGATTTGCCGCGACCACAGTGATCGTGACCTTCTCCGCAGCCGTTTCAGCCGCCGTGTAGTAGCCGATCAGATGCGTCTGTCCATCGGTGGAAGTCCAGTTCAAAGCCGTCTTCTTCGTGGTGTTCGCCGCATCGAAGATATCGCTGACGGTGTAGCCCGCATCCATCTTCGCGGTGTAGAAGTCCGCTTTGCCTGCGAAGGTCACAGCGACCGTTTCGCCGTAGTTGCCTCCTCTGGAGTTGATGACGAAGTTACCAAGGGTCTTGGTGGGGATATTCGTATTCTCACCGAACTTCTCGGCACCGAAGTTATCCCCAGCGCTCACGAACGTGCAATTCATGAAGGTGCCATTGCCGGAACCCATCTGGACTGCCGTCGCGGAACCGAAGAACACGCTGTCCTCTGCCCTGACCGTAGCATTGCCGAGAACGCTCATGCCGCAGCCGTTGTCGCCAAGGATCGCGGAGTGCTTGATGGTGATATGCGCGCCGTCCATTCTACCGTTGACAACAAGGCCGATGTCGCCTTCTACTCTGGAGTCGGTGATGTTCACGGTGACAGGAGTCGTGATCGAGGAACCCTGTCCCGCCGTGGGTACAACGGATACGCCGAAATTACCCTCGCCTGTGACTTTCGTCGTCACGCCGTTCAGGTTGAGCGTGCTGCCCGTGCTGCCTTCTTCCTCTTTTGCGCAAAGATCGAGAACGCCTTCATAGGTGCCGCCCACGAGCGTGAGGGACGCGCCCTCTTCGACCGTGATGTCGCCCTGCAACGTGTTGTTGGCAAGCTCGACGGTGGTGTCCGTCGTCACAACAAGCTCTGCCCCAAGCGTTACGGTCGCTTCTTTGCCCGTAGCCTGCGTGGGAAGGGTGACCTTGCCGCCGTTCTGCGCTACGTCCTCGATCGAGGATTTCGCTGCCGTTTCAACAGCCGCTTTTTCGCCGGACGCAAGCGTTTCTTCAATGCCTTCGATCGCAACAGGCTTGCCTTCGTCGTCGTTGTAGCTCAGATCGAAGTTCGAACGCTTCGCAGTACCATACATGAACACGTTGGTGCCTTTCACGAGCTTCAGCCCGGGCAAGAACGCTTCAGCGGTCAGTTCGTCGGAGAAGTTGACCTTCGTCGTCTGAGTGTCGAGCGCAAGAACGGTCATCGCCGTTGCGGTCGCCGCGGTGGTCGCATGGGTGTTGTGCCATGCCTTGTCGTAATCGGTGCCGTAAGCCTTGACAGCCTCTACTTCCTCGGGTGCGAGAGAAGCGGGAGCAGCCTTGGCGGGAGCGGTGGGAAGGGCAGCCGTGAAGGAAGCGGAAGCAGCCTTCACTGCGCAATCCACGATCTCAACATCGGCCTCGCCGTAGTTGACGTTATTGCCATTGCCGACGACGAGCACTGCGGTGACATCCTTATGGAAGCCTGCGCCGCTGCCGAAGCCGTTGTTGAAGGAGCGGACCGTTGCGGGGCTTGCGAAGGTGCAGCCATAGAAGTGAGCCTTACCGCCGCGCAGCCATGCCGCCGCGTTTACACCGTAGAAGTAGCAACCGCCTGCATAGATCTCGCTCGTCCCGTTGTTGAGCAGAAGCCCTACGCTCGTGGAGCAATCCTTTCCGTTTTCATTGAAGTTGGAGATGAAAGCGGAATCGGTGAGGACAAGAGTTACATTGTTGCCTTTCGCACTACCGTTGGTCGCAAGCGCAGCCCCGTAAGGGTTGTTGATCACAGAGTTCGCAACGGTGACCTTCGCGCCGTTGAACGGAGCGATGCCGAACGTGGAATCCCACGTCTTTGCCGACGCACTGTAATTCACCCCGCCGGTGACGGTGAGGGTCACGCCCTCAAGGTCAAGCGAGCCGCCGTTTACAGTGATGAGCTGATTTGCGGTGCTATCGGGAGCGCCCTTGACCGAACCACCCTTGATGACAAGGTCAACGCCCGTAACCGTGATGCCCTTCTGCGCGTCAAGCGTGCTGCCGTTGAGGTCGATGGTCGTGTCCTTGGTGATGGTCAACGCTTCCGCGATCGCAACAGGAGCCGTGAGGCCCTTGGGAAGGGTCAGCGTGCCGCCGTTGGTGCCGAGGGAATTAAACATTCCCTTGAGCACTTCGGGATCAGAAACTTCTGCCGCCGAAAGCTCAGTCCTGATTTCAAGCGTACGGTTTTCAAGGTCGTCAATCTTCTCTTCGCAGCTGTTCGTGTCGAGCACGGCTGCATTTGCGCTCGAAGTTCCGTCGAGAACGATCAGCGTGTGGTTCACCTTGGAGGAGAACGCGTCGATCGCAGGAGTGGTTTCGTCGCAAGTGCCGAGTTCGGTGCCTTCCGTGTAAGAATCGGTATAGGTGCCGAACTTGCAGTTGTTGAGGATCACGGTCGCATTGCCGTATCCCTCGACATCCGTGTTGTTACCGACAACGAGTGCGCCATGGGCGAGAACGTTATCTGCATCACCCCAGCTGCTGTCTGCAACAGCAGTGGTCGAGGCAACAAACGTGCAATCGGTGAAGGTCGCTTCGCCGCTGCGGATGAGGGCGCCGCCCTTCGGGCCGACGAACGTGCTGTTCGTCGCATCGATGACAGCCGAGCTGTCCCAGCAGGCAAGACCATAGTCGTCCGTGCTGATGAACGTGCAGTCTTCAATGACGACATGCATGTTGGACTTCCAATTTGCGTTCATGTTAAGGACGCTATCGCCATTTTTCACCGTGCAGTTCTTGAACGTAAGATTTACGTTATCCGCAAACGGGACGAGAGCGGTATCGCCGAAGTCCACGGTGCAGTTCTCGAAGCGGAGGCTGCCGCCGGTCGTATTGTACTCCAAGTTGGTCAGCTCATTAAAGTTGACTGTGGATTTCTCTCTGTCTTCGCCGACGAAGGTGAAGTCGCCGTTGATCGCAAGGCTACCAGTCTTGAAGGCGAGGGTCGCTTCGGGACCGACAAGCACGGTGCCGCCGACGACTTTACCGTCTTTGTCCCTACCGACATTTGCATAGCCGCTTTCAACCGTGATGTCTCTGCTCTCGGGGAAGGCATTGAATCCGCTGAGGATATTCGCGCCCATCTCCTGCGTACCTTCGATTTTGCTTGCGACGAGGTCTTCAGCAAGAGGCAGCTGAGCCTTCCACTTGTGACCATCGTAGTCGTCCCAAACAGAGTTCCAAGCTTCGACGTACTCATTCCACTCGTCGATCTGTGCGACGGTAGCGGTCTGATACTGATTTCTCGTGCTGCCTACATCACCGGAGGTGGTAGCGCCGTATTCTTCGGTGAAGGTGTTGCCGCAGACGACGCAGACCTGAAGCATCTTGGCGTTGTGGTCGGCTGTCTTAGGCGTGTAGTTTTCAACGAGGTCGCGGTAGTCAAGGACAGGAGCAAGGGTATGGCCCTTAACAGGATAATCCTTTCTGCTGCCTTCTTCCACATGGCTGCAACGGACGATACCGTCACGGCCCTTGTTGACGCAGACTCTCTGGGTGTAGTAACCCTGGGTGCAGACACGCTTGTCGAACTTCTTGCCAGTGAGCCATTCCTCTTCGGTGAATTCTTCGCCGTCGAGATAGTACATCAGGACATAGTTGTGTTTGACACCGTTCACGGTTTCAACCATGTAGTTGCTGCCCGTGTTCTCTTCCTTGCCCTTATCGGCAGGGTTGGTGCTCCAGTGGATCAAACCGTCTTTGTCGTTATGGCCTTCGCCATTGTTGCAGACGACTTCGTCCCACGTCTTCGTATGACGGGCATTGTCATCGCCGAGTTCGCCCAGAACGATCTTGTTGTAGATCACTTCGAGTTCGCCCGTGCAGATGGTGATGATGTGGCCGTCTTCTTTCTCGTGCTTGACTTCGCCGTTCGCATCCAGCTCTTTCTCGAAGCAGCTGTCTGCAAGGATCGTCCAATCCTCATTCCAATTGAAGGTGCTCCAATCGAAGTCGGGAGCCTGTGCTCTTTCGCTGAGTTCGATGATGCCGTCAAGCCATTCGACCTTGCCGTCATTGAAGGCTTTGAGGACTTCGATCCAAGCGCTCTGCAACGTGGTGCTGATGATCTCGTTCTCGCTGTCAACGTTGCTCACGCGGAGAAGCTTGTGGTAACCCTTGGTGCCTTCGGGCGAACCGCAGGTGTCGCAAAGGTCGACATGCTGGCAGTTTGCAACGTGTGCATCAAATCCGAAGTCGCCCGCCTTAGGAAGGTCGTGGTTGTTCTTAGGATAGATACCGGTGCAGGTCTTGCCGTCAAAGCCCTTGTCCTTGTTTGCAGGGAAACGATACCACTTGCAACGCAGGGACACCCAGCAGGAAGGAGAACCCGCATCGTTCACAGGACGCCATTCGGATACGAGGGTGTTGCCTGCGCCGCTCCAAAGGGCGGGGATCGAAACGGTCTCATCTTCGGAAACTTCGAAGCTACCGAACATTTCGGCAAGTGCATCGAGGTCGAGGTTCTTGTTGACGCCTTCCGTACCCTTCAAAGGATCGTCTTCGCCGATCGTGAAGGTAGGATACTTCGCATTTCTCTCTTTTGCGAGAGCGGTATCCACCTTGCCATCCTTATCGGTGGGGTTGAGCCAGTTGTCGGGGATGAAGATGGTGTTCCAATACTTCTGGAGAGTCTGAAGGTTGGTGAGGTCTGCATCCATCGCAGTCTGCGCTGCAGTCTTCTGCGCGGTCGTAGCCTTCTCCCAGGACTCTACGGTTGCGGGAAGATATTCCGCGACCTTCTTGTTGTTGTAGTAGACTTTCGTCTCTTCTACCGTGGTGGTAGGATAGCCATCGCTACCGGCGGTGAGCTTCTCGTAGTTGTACTCATGCTCGATCACGGCATAGTAACCTGCGGTGAAGCCCGTGATGCCCTTGCCCTCGACATTCGTCACACCGTTGTAAGTGTGGGTGCCTTGCAAATACTTCACATGGTAAGGGCAATTCTTACGCTTGCAGGCGCCGAGAACGCCATAGTACTGCACACCGTCTTTTTCGTAGGTGTTGGCCTTGACCTGTGCGATGAAGTCGGGATCGAGATCAGTCAAGTCAAATTTGCCGTAGACCGTCCAACCCTTTTCTTTACCGTCGGCACCCTTGGTTTCATCCCAATAGACCATTTCGCCCTTCATCAGGTGATCGTAGAGTTCCTTGTTGCCGAAGCCTACGCAGAGAGGATCGGTGACCGTATTGATGAGGGTGCCGTTCGCTCTTGCATAGAGGTGGCCGGAGTTGGGGATCTCGGTCTTAGCCGCGTCCAAAGTCTTGTTGGCGGGAACGCCGGACACAGTCGTCTGCAGGTCGCCGCTCTTGAGGTAGTACATGGTGAGGTCACCTTCGCCGTCCGTAGCGAGGTACCCTGCGTTCTTCGCAATGTCTTTTGCGATCGCAAGGAGATCTTCCAGGTACTCTTCCTTTACGCTACCGTCTGCGCCGTACATCTTCGCCTTCGCTTCCGCATACATGGTGGTGGTCACGAATACGAATTCACCGGAGCCGGCCTTGCCTGCTTCTGCCTTAGCTTTCTCCGCTGCCAAAGCCTCTGCAAGGAAGCCGCCCTTCAATTCGGCGCCGAGCGTGTAACCATCGGTGAAGTAGGTATCGATGATGTTGTTGAGATAACCCTTCTTCAGGAGCCACTCGAACTTATCATTCTCGGAACCCTTCGCCGTTTTGATCCACTCAAGGTCGAGGTCGTTCTTCTCGTACTTGCCTTCGCCCGTACCGATGTTCGCGGGAGCGACAGCTGCTTTGAAGAGCGAGTCATCCGTAACGAAGTTTCTGATCGTCGCGTCTTGCTCGACTTTTTCGAGCTTGGTGTTGACCGTTTCGGTACCGCTCTGGTATTGCAAATAAACCTTCTTGTTTTCTGCAGGCTTCTTGCCGGCCTGATATCCGCAAACGGAGCAGATGTAAACATAGTGGCCGGGATCATCGCAAGCCTCTTCTTCGAGCAGGGTCACTGCGTTGAAGGTGTGGCCGAGAACGACATCCACGTCACCCGTAGCCTTGAACGTCTTGGTGATCTCATACATCTTAAGGACGTTCTCTTCGGTGTAGTAGTAGGACTTCAGAGTTTCCTTTTCAGGAAGTTCAGGCAGTCTGGTCTTAATGCGGGCAAGCTCTACATCCGACACAGCGGAGTTGAGCGCGCCGTCGCGGTAATCGTTGAGATAACCGTGATCTGCAAGCCACTTGATTTGAGCGTCATCGCCTTCCTGTGCTTCCCAGGAGAGCATGAGGTCGGTCTTGTAATCCTTGGGAGCCTTCGGATAATCGACGGTGCCTTTGCCTTCCGGATCATAACCTGCGATCTTGAGGTCGTTTTCGCCGACAACGGACACATAAGGAGCCTTGTCGGTGTGGACCTTACCGCCTTCAACGGTGGCATCGGGGTCACCGGTGGACTGGCCGCAGACAGAGCAGAAGTAGTGATGACGTTCGTACATCACGCAGTTGTGCACAACGAGGACGAACTTGTCATAGAAGTGGTGACCTTCCACGGGAAGTTCGAACGCGTATACGACCTTGGTAGTGGTTTCCGTATCGTTCTTAGCCTGTGCAGGCCCCAGAAGAACGTTGCTTGCAACCTTCTTGGACGGGGTGCCCTCTTCCTTTGCGCTGTAACCGGTGTAGAGGGTCGCAAGGTCGAACGTGCCGCCGGCAAGCTCGTCGAGCTTAGCAATGTAGCCATTGATCTCGGTCTTAGCCGTATCGGTAAGCTTACCGTCGGTGCCATACCAAGCTTTTGCCTTAGTAACGCTGATGCTCTTGTCATCGTCTTTCGCGTCGCGGACAAGATAGCCGTGCGCACCGAGCCATGCGAACACAGACGTTCTGTCGGCCTTTTCGAGAGCCGTCCATTCAAGGCTCAGGTCGCAAAGTTCCTTTGCGGACTTGTCGTCCTTCGTCGCCAAAGCGGTAACGCGCGTAAGAAGATTCGCAAGCGCCGTGCGATTGGTGTTGTTACCGTCGAGGCCTTGCAGCCAGTAGCTGCCGTCATGCTGCTCGAAGTAGGTCGTGGCGGGAGCGCCGGTAGCGCCCTTCACAAGTTTGTCGAACTTGTTGCCGGCTGCGTCATGGAAGCATCTCTTGCAGACAAGGATGTAATCCTGCGCGGTGACGCAGTTCCCCGTGTTGATGTAAACGGGAACGAATTCATGCCCGAGAACAGGGAATGCGGCGGTGGCGACGTCATAAGCAGTCTTCTTCGCCTTCGCGTTTTCTGTTGCCGTGCCGGCCTTGTCATTGATGAACGCGCCATTGCTGTCCGTCATATACCTTCTCGTATAGGCAAGGGAAGAAATGGCTACGTTGACCTTCTTGGAGGTTGGATCAACGACGATGTGACCGTCCTCCTTTACGAGGTCACCATCTTCAAAGAAGAAGTAGTAACCGCACTTCGCGCAGTAGTAGTAGTCACGGGTACCGTCCATCGTACAGGTGGCAGCCTTTGCGGGTTCTACCTGCGTGAAGATATGGCCGTCGGGCTGACCGAAGGTGTACGCATAACGTACGCCGCAGTCCATGCACTCTACGACGATCAAAGCGGGGTCTACGCAAGTGGGAGCGGAATAGTAAACAACGTTCTCATACTTTTTGAGAGCTTCGTTCAGAGCCTGCTCCTGCTTGTAGGTGAGGTTCTCGAGAGCGGCCTCAGCAGTTTCCTCCGTAACGCCCTTGAAGGTGTCCTTGAAGGTCGCATCGTTGGCATAAGCCGCGTTGAACTGCTGGACTTTCTGCCAAGCCGTCATCGGCTGCTTCTTCTCGGTGCCATCGTTATCCCAGAAGTAATAATTGTGGTTCTTCTGGGCAGAAGAGGTGTCTTCGCTCTTCTGCAAATAAGCGCCGCCGCAAGTTTCGCAGTGGAGGACGACATCGCCGGGGTTAGAGGTACAGCCGTTGGGGTTATGATCGGCTTCGGTTTTGGTATCGGCGACATAGTTATGCTTATAGGTAGGGA
>CANRCY010000055.1 GCA_947629225.1 uncultured Clostridia bacterium
CTGACGGAGTTCCCGCTCGCCCTCGGGGAGCGCGTTCTCGCGCCCGTCGGCTCCCATGACAGATTGCAGGCGGCGCGGGTGGAAAAACTCCTCTCCGCGGACGAAAAAGACGCTCCCTACGACCTGCGGCTCATCAAGCGGGTGGCTGCAAAGTACGGGGCGCGGAAACTCGTCTGCAACGAAACGGAACTGCTCGAATTCGGCGGCGTGCGTTACGACGGCAAGCATTACACCCCCTTCGGCAAGCTCTTGCTCGCCAAGGAGCCGCCCGAACCGCCTTACTCGGCATACGGGGCGGAAAAACTGCTCGCGATCCCCGCTTCCGACCCCGCGCTCTACCTTGAGATCGCCCGCACCGCGGGCGTTGTTCTTCTCTTCGGGGAAGAAGGGGAGAAGGCGTTCCGCAACCTGTATGCGCTGTTGCGGGAAGAGAGGGCGCCGCAGGGCATTGACGGGGAAACTTTGCGCCTTTTAACGGAGAAACTGCGTTGAAAAAAATTCTCATGATCGCAACGGGCGGCACGATCGCCTCAAAAAACAGCGGAGCGGGGCTCGCGCCCGCGCTCACTTCGGGGGAACTGCTCGCAAGCGTGCCCGAGATCGCCGCACTCTGCGATGTGACCGAGACTCAACCTTTTAATCTCGACAGCACGAACATCTACTACGCGCATTGGCTCGAGATGGAGCGCATCATCGAGGAAAATTACGAAAGATACGACGGCTTTGTCATCACGCACGGCACCGATACCATGGCGTACACGGCGGCGGCGCTCTCCTATCTCATACAGGACAGCCCCAAGCCCATCGTGCTCACGGGGTCGCAAAAGTCGGTCTATCTGCGGGATACGGACGCAAGGCGCAACCTCATCGACGCCTTCTCCTATTGCACGGACGACGGCGCAATGGGCGTGAAGGTCGTATTCGACGGGAACGTCATTTTGGGCACCCGCGCCAAAAAGACCCGCACCCGCAGCTTTAACGCCTTTTCGAGCGTGGACTTCCCCGACGTCGCCGTCTTGCGCGACGGCAAGCCCGTTTATTATATCCGTGAGGAAAAGCCCGCCCGCGCCACCTTTTTCCGTGCGCTCGACCCCGACATCTTCGTGCTGAAAATGTTTCCCGGGCTGAAAGCGGAGATCCTCGGCTATCTCTCGGAACACTGCGACGGGTTGATCTTGGAGACGTTCGGTTCGGGCGGTCTGCCCGAATATGCCGACGACGAGTTTGTCATCCGTCTCAAACGCTTTTTGGAGAGCGGGAAGACGGCGGTCGTCTCGACGCAAGTGGAGCGGGAGGGGAGCGCGCTGGAAAATTACGAAGTCGGGCGGCGGCTTTTGGAGTGCGGCAGAGTGCTCGAAGCGCGCAATATGACCCTCGAATGCGCCGTTGCGAAGCTCATGTGGATTTTGGCGCAGACCAAGGACCAAGCCGAAGTGGAAAAACTCTTTTACACCCCCGTCGGCAAAGATATTTTTTAACTTCCGCCTCTTTCAAACGATAATCAAAAAAACGAAAAGGACCCTGCTTTGCGGCAGGGTCCTTTGTCAATCTTCGAGCCCGAGGAGATAGTCCACCGATTCCCCGAAAAATTTCGCCATGTCGGCAAGAAGGGAGAGCGGGGGCTCCCGTTGGTCCTTTTCATAGTGCAGATAAGTGACGCTGTGAATTTTGAGCGCTTCCGCAACTTGCTTTTGCGTGAGCCCGCGTTCTTCCCGCAGTTCCTTCAATCTTTTGCCCAAAATGATCTCCATAACACTTGACATATTACCATTTTGGTAGTAGAATAAAAGAAAGCTACCAAAATGGTAGTGACAAAAGAGAGGTGTAAGGATGAAACGGATGAAGAAACTCGCGGCGATCGGGATAGCGGTCGCGTTCATGTGCGTTGCAGGTCTCTGCGGGTGCGACAAAGGGGAAACGTCGGGCGGGAATCAGCAAGAGAGCAAATGCGAGCATTCCTATTCGGCGCGGGTCGTAGAGGCGACCTGTACGGCAAAGGGCTACACGGTCTATACCTGCGGTTTGTGCGGAGATTCGTACAAAGGGAACGAGATCGACGCGCTCGGGCACAACTATACGGAAAAAGAGGTCGCGGCGACCTGCCTGCAAAAGGGGTATACGTTGCATTCCTGCACGCGTTGCAGCGATAACTACCGCGACAACGAGACGAAGCTCGGAGACCATACGGGTGTCGGAACGTGCTCGGTGTGCAAGGCGGACGTCTTCACGCTGTTCACGGAGCATTGCATGAAGAAGGGAACGATCAACGAGAGAGGGGAGTATTGGATCAATCTCAACAACGTGTTTACTTCGGGAGACACGCGCGACGATTTCGGAATGTGCTACAATCCGCAGGAAGGCAGCGTAACTTGGCTGACCCTTTCCACGAATACGGCGCGCGGAGAGGTTTCCGCGATCATGATCGCTTTCGATCAAGTCAACGGAAGCTATCAATACACCTTTCTGACTTCCATCATAACGGGCACGCTCGATCAGGGGCTCAGCGGGATCATCCCTGCCGCGTCGCTGAAAGATCTCTCCGCACTGCCCTATTCGGGATGTTCGTTGACGGGGACGTATCTGCAAAGTTTGATCCCCAATTTGTGCAAATTGGCTTGTACGCTCGCACAACTTACGGTAACGTTTGCCGATTTGTATTTTGCCACAAGCGACGCGCAACTTACCTCGGCAAACTTCGGCTTTTCGGTATAAATACCGATCTCTTCTCCGTGGGGTGGAGCGGCGCCATTCTCCTCAACAGCCCTGTGGGCTGTGAGGGACGCCGCGACAGGAGCGCTGTAAGGGCGCGACGGGGGTTTGGCGGTCCCTGCCGCCAAAACGGGGTAGGGGGCAAACCTGCCCCTATTTATGGGGGCGGGTGGCGAGCGCAAGCGAGACAGGTGGGGGCATCCTTTGTCGCCCCTGCAGGGGAGATGTCACTATCGCGTGGTTTTCTTGCAGACAAAATAAAGCGCTCCTTTTCGGAGCGCTTTCGGTTTATGTGCTTTATTTTATAAAAAATTTCGATTAGGTTGACTTTTCTCATTTCCTGTGCTATACTAATAATGCTAAACAAATTTCATGATATCATCCGTGAGGTATAGTGTTATGTTTTTAAAAGGAAAAACATAGTTTTTTTGCGTTATCAAACACTTGAATTTGGTAAAATGCAAATTCCGACGTGTTTGATGACGCGGTAACTATACCCTGCCATGAAATTTGTTTAGCGACAATCGGAGTTTGCGTTTTCGTACGCCTACTTCGGTTGGCGTACTTTTTATTTTATGGAGGTTTTCAAATGAAAAAATTTTTATCAACTATCTTTGCTATGTTTCTGACTTGTTCGTGTTTCTCCTTGTTTGTCGGGTGCGACGAGGGCTCTCATGAAGAGCCACCCTGCGAGCATAATTATGTGGAGACGCAAGTCGAGGCGACGTGTACGAAAGAAGGGTATAATTTATTTACTTGTAGCAAGTGTAACGATTCCTATAAAGGAGACAAAGTTACACCCATAACAAATCATTCGGGCATAGGCAAATGCAAAGTCTGCAACGCCGATTTCGATCCCATGTGGAAGGAGTTCATTGACAAGAACAGCGGAGACGACGCCAATAACAGAGTTGTTTTGGGAGGGTCTGATACCGTAGTGTTGACTTATAGCGATAGCTATGATTGTCTTATAAGTGATCTGTCATATATATCCGATGGAGTACGTTTTCAGGACGATGTTATAACGTTTGCTTACAACAGCTATGACAAGAAGTGGACATGGGTATATTCCACGTCATGGGGAATAGTAGGCACAACGATTGAAGGCACTGCGGGAGGTTCTTTTTCCGAATGGAGTTCTCGTTCGGGTTCGCTGAATTGCGACATAAGAACAGGGAGCTGTAAAACCGATTCAGATCTTCTCGATACTATTAAAACATTGTATAACAATATTTTAGACAAAGCAAATGCCAAACTGAAAGAGTGCGGTTATAACATCACAATGGAAAATTTTGGATTATCTAAATAAATCGTACAAAATTTTTATGAAAAAAAGGCGGCAGGTCTGCCGCCTTTTTTTCATAGTTTAAGTTGGCTCAGTCTGCTTTGAAGGGCAGAAGTGCGGCAATGCGGGCGCGCTTGATGGCAATCGCAAGCTCTCTCTGGTGCTTGGCGCAAGTGCCCGTCATTCTGCGGGGCAGAATCTTGCCTCCCTCCGCGATATATTTGCGGAGTTTGCCGACGTCCTTATAGTCGATTTTTGTCGACTTTTCCTGGCAAAACAGGCAGACCTTTTTGAAGCCCTGCTTCTTGAATCCCTTCTTTGCGGGGCGTTCGCCGCGCTCGCGAGGCTCTCTTCTGTCTTCTCTCTCTTCTCTCTCCTCCGTTTCGGGAGCCGCTTCGGGGGCGGGCTCTGCGGGGAGTTCTTCCGTTACGGGGGCGGTCTCTTCCGCCGTGCCGACGTTTTCGTTTTCTTCCATGATGAAATTCTCCTTGATTATTTAGAATGATTCCGCTCAGAACGGAATGTCGCCGTCGTCGTCAAACGACTGCAAAGCGGGTTTCTTCTTTGCGGGCGCCGCGGGCGTTGCGGACGAATCGTAGAAATCCTCCCCCGAACCTCCGTTCTTTGCGGAGAGGAATTCGACGTCCTGCGCGATAACGTCTACCGCGGTGCGGCGCTGACCCTGGTTGTCTTCGTAGTTGCGGATCTGGATGCTCCCCGTCACTGCGACTTTGTTTCCCTTTTTGGTGTACCGCGCGACGGTATCCGCCAAGCCCCGCCATGCGGTGACGTTGAAGAAATCCGTCTGGCGTTCGCCGTCCGAACCCGAATAGTTGCGGTTGACGGCGATCGCGAAGTGGCATACGCTCACCCCGCCCGCCGTTTCGGTGAGCTCGGGATCGCGCGTGAGATTTCCAATCAAAAACACCTTGTTCATACTGCGCCTCTCAGTCGAGTTTCGTGATCATGCGGCGAAGGCAGTCGCTCGAAATCCCCGCGACGCGGTCGAGTTCCGCAACCACGGGTCCTTCTGCGACGAATGTCATCAAGGCATAGAAAGCGTCTGTTTTGAAGTTGATGGGATAGGTCGTCTTTTTTACGCCCCACTTGTCGAACGATTCCACCGTTCCGCCCATGTCGGAAACGATCTTGGAATACTTGGCAAGTTCCGCCTCCCTCGCTTCTTCCGTCAGCTCGCTGTTCAAAAGGATGAGCATTTCGTACTTTTGCATTTTTTTCACCTCCCGGTCTGATTCGGCGTACCCAAAACGAGCACGCAAGGTTTTGTTCCTTTATTTTACACGATTTTTACGGACAAGTCAACGCGTTTTGGCGTGTTTTGCAAAATTTTCCGCGGGGAAGTCAGGGTTCGTCGGGAGGAGGTGCGATGGCGCGCATCGAATCGAGTTGCCGCTCGATGACGCTCCCCCGTTTGGCGGCGTAATCCACGGCGTCCTGCGCCTCCTGCAATTTCTTTTTCGTCTTTTCCAGCCCCTCGGCAAACTTGGCAAAGTCGGCGCGGAATTGTTCGAGCATATGCGCGAGTTCGCCCGTGCGCTTCTCGATCGCCGCCGTGCGGAAGCCCGTTTGCAGGGTGGAAAGAAGAGCGGCGAAGTTGGTCGGTCCGCTCACATTGACTCTCCTGTGCCGCAGATAGTCCGAAAGCCCCGCCATTCTGAGGACTTCGGCATAGAGCGCCTCCGAAGGCAGATACATCACGGCGAAATCGGTCGTAATGGGGGGAAGAATGTACTTTTTCGCGATCGAGTCGGCTTGCAGTTTCACCGCCCGTTCGAGGTTTTTGCGCGCTCGTTCCATGCCCTCGCGGTCCCCGCGCTCCGAAGATTCGCACAGCCGCTCGAATTCTTCCACGGGGAATTTGCTGTCTACGGGAAGATAAGTTACGCCGTCCTTTGCGGGCAGGAGCACGGCAAAGTCCACCATGCTGCCGTCGAGAGGGTTGAGCTTTACCGAGCGTGCGTATTGGTCGGGGGCAAGCATCTGGGAAAGGAGCGCGTCGAGCTGGGTCTCTCCCCATGTCCCGCGCAGTTTTACATTGGAAAACACCCGCCTAATATCGGCGACATTTGCCGAAAGGGTGCGCATTTCTCCCACGCTCTCGTACATCTTTTCGAGACGGTCGGAAATGCGCGCATAGCTCTCGGAGAGTTTCCCGTCGAGCGAGGAAGCGAGCTTTTCGTCGACCGTTCTGCGGATACTTTCGAGATTGCGCGCGTTCGTCTCCACAATATATTTGATATCTTCGGCGAGGCGGTTTTGGATATTCGCCAGCCGCGCCTCGGTAGAGCGGCTCATGTTTTCTGCCGTGCGGGCGTTGAATTGGGCAAGGGAGGCGATATTCTCCGTCCGTTCTTCGAGCTTGGCGAGCTCTTTTTCGATCGCCTTGCCGTCGGTATTTGCACCCCCGTGTGCGTTTTTCCGCAGAAGGAGGATGAGAAGAATGACGCAGAGCGCACCGAGCGCGACGGAAACGCCGCATAAGATCTCTATCATTTGTGTTCTCCTTTCACATAGTTAAAAAGTTTTTTGCGCGTGTTGAGCGCGCCGTTTTGCGCGCAGTACGAAAGCAGAGTTTTCAGCGTCTTTCCCACTTCTGCCGCGGGAACGCCGAGGGCAAGGAGATCGTCCCCCTTCACGGCAAGTTCGGATAGGGTGAAGGGGACGTTTTCGGCGCGCATTTTTGCGAGCACGTTCCGCCATTTTATGAGCACGGGCGCCTCGGAGAGGTCGTCTTTACAGGCGGAATAGTCGGCTTGTTTGAGAAGGCACAGCTTGGGCAGAAGCCCGTAATTTTCCACGAGCTCCCGCCTGAGCTTTCCCTCGCGCATGTTGAGGTCGTAGTCCCGCATATGCAACCGTACGAGGGCGCAGACCTCTTCCGTGAGTTTTTTGGGCGCTTTGAAGCGGACGAGAATGTCGCGCGCGAGCCGCTCTCCCTCTTCGGGATGTTCGTGATAATTGCCGTCGCGGAGATAGCAGAAGGGCTTGCCCACATCGTGGAGCAGGGCGGCGAGGCGCACTTCGGGCGGGGCGTACATCGCGCAACGCAGGGAATGTTCGAGCACGTCGTATTTGTGGAAGGCGGGACGCTGGGGCATTCCCGCACCCGCGGCGAGCTCGGGCAAGATCTCTTTGAGCACGCCCGTGTCCCGCAAAATGCACAGCCCGCGGTAGGGGGCGGCGGGATCGCCGCGCTTGCCGTCCGAATAGAGGAGAAGCATGAGCTCCGCAAACACGCGCTCGGGCACGATGTCGCGGATGAGCGCGCAGTTGCTTGCCGCGCCCGCGAGGCACTCTTCGTCGGGAGAAAGCCCCGTCTGCGCCGCGATGCGGGCGAGCCGCATGAGCCTGAGCCCGTCTTCGCCGAACACTTTGGCGGCGGGCGCCACCGTGCGCAAAATCCCCGCACGGATGTCCTCTATTCCCCCGAGCGGGTCGGAAAACGTTCCCCCCTTCACGTCGTAATAGACGGCGTTCGCGCAAAAGTCGCGGCGGCGGGCATCGGTTCCGATGTCGTCGGTAAAGGCGATCTCGGCGGGGGAATGCAGCCCGCGCACATATTTGTCCGAGCGGAAACGGGTAAATTCGTAGCCCCTGCCCGCGCCGTCTTCGAGTTTTACCGTACCCGTATTGCGGTAGACGCTCTTCACCGCAAACCCGCATGCGGAAGCGGCGGCGATCAGCTCCTCTTCGGGCATGGGGGAGGCGAGGTCGAAGTCGGCGTCCTCGGCAGGGGGATTCCCGCGCAGAAAGTCGCGCACGCTCCCGCCCACGAGATAGAGGGGCTGCTTGCACGCGTCCGCCAAGGCGATCAAAGTTTCGGGCAAGAAATTTCTCATGCTTTTTTCCCGCGCCGTTCCCTTTTGCGGGAGACGGCAAAAAACGAATGCGAATAACAGTATAACATTTTTCAAAACAAATTGCAATTTTTCGCGCAGTGTTGTATAATGGTTGCGAAAGTATTTTACAAAGGAAAATCCATGTACTTCTTCATCGCAAAGCCCTTAAAGGGAAGAAAAGCCAAATTGCACGCCGCGATCGAAGCGCGTATGCAGCGCGAAGGTCTGCCGTACCGCTTTTTCGTGACTACCCGCAAGGGGGAGGAACGGGAACTTGCGGAGAGGATTTCGGCGGAAGAGGAAGCCCCCGTCATCATCGTCGTCGGCGGGGACGGCACGCTGAACGGCGTTCTCTGCGGCTTGAAAGACCCCGCAAAGTGCATCCTCGGGCTGATCCCCGCGGGCACGGGCAACGACTTCGCCGCCGCGGCGGGCATTCCGAACGGGCTCGGCGCGCTCGACCTCATCTTGAAGAGCGAGCCGAAGGAGACAGACTATCTCGCCTTTTCGAGCGGACTGCGCAGTCTCAACATCGCGGGAGTGGGCATCGACGTAGACATTCTGCTCCGTTGCGAGCGAATGAAGCATTTCCGCGCGAGGAGCAAGTATTTCCTCTCCCTTCTCACTTCCCTCCGCAAATTCCACGGGTTGAGAATGAAGATCTCGGCAAACGGCAAAGAGGAAGAGGGGAACTTTCTTCTCGCCGCCGTGTGCAACGGTCGGCAATTCGGCGGAGGGATCCCCATCTGCCCGCCCGCGCAGATCGACGACGGCAAGCTCGAACTCGTGTATGTGGAGTGTCCCAAGCACAAACTTCTGCCCCTCATCAAGCTCATGCGGGGGAAGGTGCTCACCCTCCCCATCGCACGCCACGTCCTCTGCGAAGAGGCGACCCTCACCCTCCAAGCGCCCTTCACCGCCCAATACGACGGCGAACTCTACGAAGAGAACTCCTTCGAGGCGAAACTCGTTCATCGGGGGCTCAGAATGTTCAGGGG
>CANRCY010000056.1 GCA_947629225.1 uncultured Clostridia bacterium
CTACCAAGACCCGTGGCTGAACAACAAACAGAACATGATGAAGTTTCGTGCAGACGTTGTGGAAGAACAATGCGCCGCAAACGGAGACCGTTCGAACGATTTGAAAGCCGCGCACCAAGCATTGAAAGAGAAAAAGCTGTATGAAAAACAAAGAAAAAAGGAGCAAAAAGAGGAACTCAAACGGTTAAAAAAATCTGAGAAATCTCCCAAAAAATGATTTGAATTTTTATAACGCCGCCCGCGCGCCGAATGGCCGCGGGCGGCTTCTTTTTCGCCGTTTTTCTTTTGATTACGATTTTTGTCGAATCAATCTTGGTAAAACGGACGGCGCGGCGACCTCTTTTCAAAACTCAATATGTTCGACATCCTTCCTTGAAGATCTTCTGAAAAAAATCGCCTTCCTCCCGATCACCGCCACCAATTCAGCACCCAGAAGATCGGCAAGGTTCATCGCCAAATTGTCCCCGTCCTCGCCCGCCGCCGGCAATAGCGTGATCTTGATCAGCTCCCGCGCTTCCAATGCGTCCGAAAAACCCGCGACAAGCTGCTCGGAGATCCCTTCCTTCCCCACTTGCCCGATCGGTCTTATCGTGCTCGCAAGCGACCGCAACTTCGCCCGCTCTTTCGATGTAAACATCTCTCCTCCTTATTATTTCGATGAAAATCGAAATATCCTTTGTCATTATTTCGAAAATTTTCGAATTAAGCTCAATTTTTATATATTTTTATTGATAAAATTCAAATTCTGTCTCGCCGATCACGACGGTATCGCCGTCCTTGCAGCCTGCCTCGGACAGGGCGCGAAAAACGCCTCGCTTTTTCAAGACGCGTTGGAAATAGGACATCGAGTCGGGATTGTTCATCACGACGTTTCTGCAAAGCATGTCGATGAGCCCGCCAACGAGCGTGTACGCGCCGTTTTCGTCGCGGTAGATCTCGAAATCCAAATCCGAACCGTCTTCGAGCAGGAAGTCCTCGTCCGCGGGGATACGTTCCTGCGGCGGCAGGGTTTTAAGGCGTTCAAAACAGGCTTTGACGAGCGCGTCCGTCCCCTCGCCTTTGAGCGCGGCAAGCGGCAAAATGTCGTACTTTTTGCCGTATTTTTTGCGAAAACGCTTCAAATTCTCCTCTGCGCCGAAACAATCGCACTTGTTTGCGGCGACAAGCATCGGAAGAGACGCAAGCTTTTCGGAATACGCCCTGAGCTCTGCGTTGATCTTCTCGAAGTCGTCGAGCGGGTCGCGCCCTTCCATGCCCGACATGTCGAGAACGTGCACAAGCATCCGCGTGCGCTCGATATGGCGCAAGAAATCGTGCCCAAGCCCCGCGCCCTGCGATGCGCCCTCGATGAGTCCCGGGATGTCCGCGGCGACGAAGGTATCGTCATAATATTGGACCACGCCGAGATTGGGCGAGAGGGTCGTAAAATGATAATCGGCGATTTTGGGCTTTGCCGCGGAGATCTTGGAAAGGAGCGTGCTCTTGCCGACGTTGGGAAAGCCGACCAGCCCCACGTCCGCGATGACTTTCATCTCTAAGATAAGGATATGCGGCTTGGTGAGCGTCCCCTTTTGGGCAAAATTGGGTGCATGGCGGCGCGCCGTCGTGAACCGAGCATTGCCCTTGCCCCCGCGCCCGCCTTCAAGGAGACAGATCTTCTCGCCATGCTCAAACACGTCACAGACGATCTTGCCCGTTTCAAAGTCACGGACGAGCGTCCCGCAGGGCACTTTCAAAATGACGTCCCCGCCGCGTTTGCCCGAACAAAGGTTGCTTCCACCGCGCTCGCCGTTTTCCGCGAAATATTTCGAGGTAAAGCGGTAGGCGAGCAGGTCGTGCACGTTGCGATCGGCGAGGATAAAGACGCTGCCGCCATCGCCGCCGTCGCCGCCGTCAGGACCGCAGGCGGGTTTGCCCTTGTACGCCTTGAACGAATTCATTCCGTCGCCGCCGTTGCCCGCCTTGACGGTCACTCTCACTTTATCGGTAAAAGGTTTGTTGTCCATAAAAACAGTATAGCAGATTTTTTCAAAAATCACAATCAAAATCAAGGGTCGATTTTGGGTGAAATTATAAATAAAATATAAGTTTATACATGGTAAAAATTGCCTGAAAATTTCAAAGTAAAAAAATGGCAGTGAAAAACGATGAGTTGGCAAATTTTGCCGAGAAAATGATTTTCTTTTTTTATTTAAGTGGGATATTTGAACGGAAATCGGGTGGAAAGAGATGGAATAGGTGGAATTTTCTACCAAAAGCGGCAAAAAAGCGGGCATATATTTTCATAAAAAGAGGCAAATGCGAACAGGTGTTCGGGAAAATTGATACATAACTTGCAGTTATGGGGCTATAAGATTCGAAAAAAATATAAAGGAAAGGAGAATCATTTATGAAAAGACAATCAACCAGTAAACTCCTAAGGCTGATGGTTGCTGTGTTCGCATTGTTCTTGCTCGTAATGGCGGGTTCTGTGCTTTCCGCATGCGGAGGGGAGACGGTTGAAGAAAACCCGAACAACAACACTCCGGCGGAAGTACATAAGCACACGTACGGCGCGGCAGAGCATACGGCAATTGCGAAATGCGGCTCCACGGGTTATGATGTTTACACATGTACCGTATGCGGCGATAAATATGCTATCGTTACCGCTGCGACGGGCGCGCACGACTTCAAGAACGGTGTTTGCACGGTCTGCGGCATTTCGACAGCAGGCTATGACGACACGTCTTTGAAGGAGTATTTGAAGACCGAGCTTGACAAGATCAATGAGTCTGTGGGCAAGATCACGACGCCCGAAGCAGCTCATAAGCACGACTTCAAGACGACGGTCAAGACGATCGCGCCGACTTGTTTGAGCATTGGTCTTACGGTGAAGAAGTGCGAATGCGGCAGCACGACGGTTGAGGATCTGAAAGATCCCCTCAAACACGAGTATGAGGCGAAGGAGACGGTTGCTGCGACGTGCACGACGGACGGAAAGACCGAGATGGTCTGCAAAAACTGCAACGATACGTATTGGGCAGTGAATAAAGACGATCCTGCGAAGGGACATGATTTCAAGCGTGAACTTGCGGACAAATCGCTTGACAAGCCCGCAAACTGCATCACGCCCGAACTTCGTGCATACAAGTGCGCGAACGAAGGCTGCAATGAGGTAGATTATCAGCAGTTCGGTGACCTTGATCCCACGCGTCATACGAACGACACGACCGAGAACAAGTGGGTTTCGAATTGGCAGGAATACAAATCTGATTCTACTGTTTCGACGGACACTTTGCCTGAGGGCTGGGGTGTTTCCACGAGCACGCTCAAAGTCGAATACGGCACTTGCGACGCTTGCGGCGGTATTGCTTGGAGACAAACTAAGGAAAATTGCGAGCACGAATGGACGAAGTGGACGGGGGACGGTACTCTTCCTGGCACGATCGACCGTACCTGCGAAGAAGACGGCTGGTTCAACGCAAAGTGCACAAAGTGCGGTGCGTTTGCAAACCAAGCACCCAAAGATGGTTGGGATGGCAAGTATGAGGATCTCAATACATATCTCGACACTTCCGAAAATGGTCCTATCAACGTAGTCCTTGGCGCAGGAAACGACACGGTTGAAGCAACGAAAGACGCTCATAAGGGTCTTTACAAGTATGAAAAGACCGGTCACAGCTACACGGAGGCTCTTGCGGAAAATTGGGAAGTAGACCGTGATGCAAATGGCAAGGTCATTACGGGTGCCAATCAGGTCGAGGGCGGACAGAAGAAGACCTCGAACACGACCCATTGGCTCACCACGACCTGCACGAACTGCAACCAGCCGATCGTTGTCAAGAAGGGCGAGAATGGTGCTGCGGATCTCATGAAGACGCTCTATTTGGATGAGAACAAGAAGCCCGCTCAAACCCAGTACACCGACGAGGAATGGAAGAACTTCTTCTCTCGTGAATGGCACTCCTGGCAGCTCTATGACGGAGAGTCGGATGAAGAGCAAGAAGGAAAGATTGTGTTTGAAAATGGTGTATCGATCAACATTCCTACCGATGCAAGAGGTCCTGTTGAAGCGACCTGCCTTGACGAGGGCGTTGAATGGTACTACTGTATCGATGATCAGTGCAGAAAGGAAGGAAACGGCGACGGTCGTTGGATCGAGATCGAGCTTCCCGCACTTGGTCACATTTGGGAAAAGATCGATATTGATCAAGATCCTACCTGCACGACGGGCGGTATTGTCACCTACATTTGCACGAGAACAACCACGGTTGAAGAAAATGGGGTGAAGAAGGAAGTTAGCCGTTGCGGTCATAACGGTTGGGACGGCACGCAGAGCGGTGAAGTCAAATACGACGAGGCATGGGCAACCATCACCTTCAAGTACAAGGCTGACGAGTTCAAGAAAGTCGTAGAGGGAACGAAGAAGCAAGGCAGCGAGACCGAGTACGATGTCAAGCCCTTTAATTGGGAATTTGAATGGCGCACCCAGACGGAAGATTCCGAAGGGAATAAAGTTGACCATTGGGAAGACAAGTACTACTACGAAGTTTGGGGCAAGGCTGGTCTTTGGACGGCAACCTGCGGCACGACGGATGACATCAAGGGTGAACATCCTGACGTCACCGAGAATGCAGGCACTGTCACCGACAACGGTCTTTGCGGCAAAGATTTCTTGAAGGATTTCACGGATAAGAGTGGGGCAATCCTGCACAGCGTCCTTGAAAAGTTCATGCCTCAGGCGCACCTTTGGGACGTCGACGAAGAGGCAATGAAGAAGAAGGAAAAAGAACATCCTTCGACCTGCTATGATGGTCACGTCACGATCTACAAGTGCGTTTGCGGAATGGACAACAACGAGTGCTGCAAGGACGGCGAAACGGAAGGCGCGAAAGCATGCCCGAAGTGGGAGAGAGAAGGCAAGTTCGAACACCTTCAAAAGAAGGACGACAAAGGCAATCCTATCCCGAACACGGACAAATTCATCATCTACGGATACTGCGGCGTGAATCATTCTGCAAACGGCAAGGCGCACTTGAACTACGAGGTGACCTACTGTATCTACTGCTATGCGATCGTGGACATCCGCGTAATGACGGACACGGACGCGAAAGAGACGCCGATCGAGAACTATCGTCACTTCCCGTTCGACCGCGAGAAGCTGTTCAGCCTCATGATGAGCGCATGCCCGCTTCCCGAAGGGACGACGTTGAAGCAGCTCATGGAGGATCCTATGCTTCTCAAAGAGGAAGGCATTACGGTCGACGGAGTCGAAGGCGAAGTTGGCAGCTACTTCAACGCGAAGGACAAATTGGATAGAGATCAGCGTGAAGAATTTGTTAAGACCTGGATTGAGATTAACGATTTCTGGTTCGAAAAAGAGGGTATGGCTTCTCAGTACGAGCACTTGATGAAGTACGTCACGCTCCGTGACAGCAAGTTTGAGTGCTTCGACTGCTTCGAGCTCCTCAACGATTTCAACGATATCAACGCGCTTTACGAAAAGTATAGCAAACCTGAACAATACAATCAGTTGAAGTGGGCGCTCTGGTACTATGCGAAGGACGAGAACGGCGTCATGGTTAAGATCACGGACGATACCCGCAAGACCTTCAATGCATGCGAATATGAGTACTATTCTCAGTACGAAATTTGGGCTGTGAATACGGACGGCAGCAGAGCGTTTACTTGGTTCAGCAGCCTCAACCACATCACCAAGAAGGATTGGGATGAGCAGCACAAAGACGAAAAGACGAGCGATTTGAACTTCTACGACGCGATTGGCGAGTACAATGCAGAATCGGTCGACAAGGACGGCAAGGCGATTAAGCCCGCAGGGAAGCACTATCTTGTTCCCGCAAAGGATTATGCAGATCGCGAGAACTTCAAGCGCAACGAAGCGAACGAAGTGACGATGGATTGGGTTTGCGTATTCTGCGGCAACACGTTCGAACTTCAAGTGAAGTACGAAGCTCCCAAGGCAGAAGAACCTGCAACGGCAGAGTACAAGGCAAACGTGAAGCTTGTCACCGAAAATCCGAAGATGGTTCTTCTTGTTGACATGAACGGCGTGAAGTTCGATGACAAGACTTTGAACGAGAGAGGTTCTAGCAACAATGCTAGCGCGGTCTTCCAGAAAGCAGGTCCGTTCTATGCAAAAGATGAGATCGGCAAGAAGAACACGACCGACAAGAACGGGCTCTGGTCGTATGTTGCAGCAGGAACAGTTATCATTGTCGAAGCGCACGGCAGCACCGATATTTGTGTTGCACACCGTCTTGCGAGCGATAGTTCGAAGTACTTCGAGGGCGATAGCTCTAATGGAAACAACAGAAGCGAAGCGGCTTGCATCGGCAGCAAACTGAGCGCAGACGACTTCGCAGACGCTTCGGCGAAGCGCACGGACGAGAACACGCCGACCCTCTTCGAGACGATTTGGGCGGGCACCTACGGCACGGCTGGCATTGACGTAGAACATGACACCGACGGTACGCAGCGTTTGGCAGTTGCGACGAGGCTTGACAATCTTCTTCGTGAAGGCGGCGAGATTGTTGTTGGCGGCGACCTTCAAGAATTGAGAAAGCGCGACGAGAGCACGAAGAGAGGCGAATTTGACTGGGATACGATCACGGTTGAAGATGAAGCAAGCGCTGCTTCTATCATGACGGTCGCGAACAGCACCCCCGAGACGATTTATCCTCTTGGTACAATGGTGCAACAGTCCAATCTGACGTACTTCTGGCACAGAAAAGCTGACGGCGGGGATTGCAATGGTTATCCCAGCGGAACTTGCAAGAAGGCTTCGGAGTGCACCTGCGAAGGTTGCAAGACAGGCGAGGAAGAACAGAAGTGCCAGTGCATAAATGTTCCCATTTTGGACCTTAACGCAGGCACGGTGCTCGACCTCAACGGTCACACCCTCTATGCGAACATCTCGATCGGCGCGGTGAAAGCAAATGGCGATGCTGATGAATACGGTGACGACGGCTACGGTCACAAGATGAAAGCGGGCGAAGTCGTGATCAAGAACGGCAAGATCGTTATGAGCTCCGCAGGTAAGATCCAAGTTGAGAATGAGAATGCTCACCTCACGCTTGAAAATGTTGAGATCTCGGGCGGTGAAAGTGGTATCAGCGCGTTCAACGGCGCAACGATCACCATGAAGAACTGCAACATCATCACGAAGGGCTACGCGATTTCTTCGAACAACACCAAGCAGCAGAGTCAAGGACAGGGTGCTGCGGGTACGGGCAGCGCGAACTTCGAGCTTACGAACTCTGGATTCATCTCCACCGAGAGCACCGCGTTCTTCATGCCTGCAAAGGGTAACGTCTCGGCGACGGGTTGCGAGTTCTACGGCTACAACATGGGCGTTTATCTCCGCGGTCATGACCTCGAAGAGAAAGAGGATACGCAAGATCCTAAGAAGTCGACCCATGCGATCTTCGAGAACTGCTTGTTCGCGAAGGGCGACCAAGCGGCAGGATTTACGCCTGTGGACGATAAGAGCTCGGGTACGCAAACGAAGCATTACGGTGCTCTTACGATCGGTAACGACAATAAGAAGGGATCGGGCTACGGTTCTATCAAGGGTCTCTTCTTGAAAGAATGCAACTTTGCGATCGTGCATGTTGAAAAGATCGATCCTGAAACCGAAGCGGCTGGCACGGGTGTTTGGAAGCCTGCATTTGAAAGCGGCGAGGGCAAAGATCACTGCGATTTGAACCTTGGCGACGAAAACGAGGATTACAAGTCTGAATGCAAAACGGGTTCGACCGATGGAACTTGCACGACTGAGACCTGCTGCCATAGAGCGATTGTCTTGAACATCTTTGGTTGCACGGACGAAGGTCAGGATTGTATGAACGGCAATAACGAGTGCACCGAGAACTGCGGAAAGAACGGATACGGAACGCTTACGCTTTACATCGACGAGGCGACGCTTACGAATCTCCGTAATCATGCTCAGAAGTTCTCGCATACGGGCAAGACGGAAGCCGCGAAGCTGAATCCTTTCATCGATTGCACATTCACGGACGGCGCAGCGTTGCTCGGCAAGTGCAAGAAGTTAACGATTTACCTCATCGCTGATGGCGAAGATCCTGCTGAGATCGAATTGAACTGGAAGGCGACTGACGGTCAGGATTTGGAGATGCAGAAGGCATAAGGGTTAAGAAATTCGGTTACGAAGGGATACACATTGCGAATTCGAATCGGGCGGCAGGGGGTCGCGAGATCCCCTGTGCGGTCCGAGGGGTATCATCCCTCTTGGCGCCCCCTGGCGGGATAAGGCGGCGCGGAAGCGTCTCCCCACCCTTGGCGCCCCCTTTCAGGGGGAGCTGTCGAGGCGAAGCCGAGACTGAGGGGGTGTAGAAATCGCAATCAATTTTAAAAGCATTTGCATTTCCCCTTGGTTGCCCTGCCATTTAAGGCTGCCCCTTCCCTTGCTGTCCCCTATGGGTGAAGCGGCGCAATTTCTGTTCGACAGCCCAGTGGGCTGCGAACT
>CANRCY010000057.1 GCA_947629225.1 uncultured Clostridia bacterium
GAGAAGGACACGGGCGGTCACGTCTATATGTCCCTCAATGCCGACTTCTTCGGCGCGCAGTGCGTCAATGCCTTTGTCAAAGACGGCTTTATCATCAAGGACGGTCATCAGGATAAGGGGCTTTACGATTACAAGAACCTCGACGCCGACGTGCCCGCCTCCGCGCCCATGCTCTTCGGCGTGAAGGGGATGACGGCTCAGCTCGCCCCCCTTCAACAGTTCGAGGGCGACCCGACCGACCCCGCGGTCAAAGAACAGATCATCAAGGCGAAGTTCACGGGTTATGGCGTTTTGAACGGCAAGGAATATCTTCCCGCCGAGGTCGGGAGCTCCGTCTCCGCCGAAACGCTCACCCTGCTCACGAAGGGGGAGAGCGCGTCGCAGAGAAACGGCTATGCCGTCAAGGTCAACCTCACCAAGCGTTTGCCCTATCTCACCGTGCTCGAAGTGCAGGAAGTCACTTCCTCCACCAAATTCACGGCGGGCGAGGGGTACGGTTGGCTCCGCTCTTCCGACCGCTTCGGCGACAATAAGAAGTTCCTCTCCTCCCTCAAAGTCGGCGACGTCGTGAATTTCTCCATTCTCTCTCCCGACGGGACGTGGAACGGCTACGAGACCGTTCTCGGCTGCCGTCAGACGCTCGTCCTGAACGACGCGCCCGCCGAAACCGTTAAATTAGAAAACAGCAACGGCGCGCAGAGCCCCGACGTGCCCCGCTCGGCGGTCGGCATCATGCCGAACGGCAACGTCGTCATCTTCGCGGTCGAATCGATGTATTACGGCAAGAAGAACGTCGAGGGCGATACGCACGGCATGGACCTTCCCGAACTTGCGGAATTTGCATATTACTACGGTTGCACGCAGGCGGCGAACTTCGACGGCGGCGGCTCCACCCAGCTCGTCGTGCGCGGCGAAAGCGAGGAGACGGGCAGAGTGGTCGTCCGCTCTTCGGATACGGCGAGCACGACCCTTTCGAGCACCCGCGCCGTCATGAACGGCATTTTGGTCACTTCGAGGAAAGAAGCATGAACGTTTTTACGTTCGACCCGAACATGACGGGCAATTTGCCCTTCCCCACGGGTCTGAAATGGCGGAGCGCCAAGGAGCCCTGCTTCGGGCTCTTCGGCACGGACGCCAAAGAGGAGACGGGCTATTACCGCCTCACGTCCGCCGAGCGCGACCTCATCCGCCCCGTAAACGACGGCGAGGCGTGGTTCGGCGAGCACTCTTCGGGCATCTGCGTGCGCTTCGAAACGGACAGTTCCGCCCTCAACGTGCGCGTGAAGCTCCGCGAAAAATTCGGCATGACGAACATGACCCAGATCGGGCAGTGCGGCATGGACCTCTACGTCTATGACGAGCGGGCGGGGGAATTCGTCCTGCACGAAGTCGCCCGCTACGAATTCGACGCGACGGAGTACGAAGTGCCCCTCAGCCACTTTCTGAACGCACCGAAAAAGCCGCGCAAATACATCTTGCACCTGCCTCTCTACATGGCGGTGGAATCGCTTGAGATCGGGCTCGACCCCGACGCGTCCGTCCGTCCCTTCGGCTATCAAAAGAGCGAACGGGTGGGCATTTACGGCACGAGTATCGTGCACGGCTGCGCCGCGTCCCGTCCCGGGCTTGCGCCGGCCGCCATCCTCTCCCGCGCGCTCAATGCGGAGGTATTGAACTTCGGTTTTTCGGGCGTCGCCTTTATGGAGAAGGAGATGGGAGCGATTTTGGGAAAGCGCAAGCTCGATCATCTCATTGTGGACACCGAGCCCAACGCGGGCGTAGACGAACGCTTGCGCGACAACGCCGCTCCCTTCCTCGACGAATTTTTCAAATACAATCCCGCCGCAAAGGTCGTGCTCTATTCGCGCGTGCCCTTTGCGCTCGACTATTTCGACGAATACCGCGCCCGCATGGCGGACTATTACCGCGGCTTTTTGCGCCGTCTTGCGGCAAAATACCGCAAAGCGGGGCGCGAAGTGCACTTCGCGGACGGCTTTAAGCTCTTCAAGGGGAACTTCGGCGAATATTCCACCGACGGAATTCACCCCAACGACGTGGGAATGCTCGCGCTCGCCCGCTCTTACGAACGGGAGATCGTCAAATTCGGAGGCGTCAAATGAAAATTTTAATGCTCCCTCTCGACGAGCGTCCCTGCAATTACTTCTATCCGCAGATCATGCCGCGCGCGGGCTACGAGCTCTTGCTCCCGCCCAAGGAGATCATGGGGGACAAAAAGAGGGCGGGGGACGCCGCAAAAATCGCCGAATGGCTGCTCGATAGCGTTTCCTGCGCCGACGCGTGCATTCTCTCCCTCGATACGCTTGTCTACGGCGGCATTGTGCCCTCGCGCCTGCATGCGCTTCCGCCCGAGGAGCTCTTCCTCCGCGCGGACCTCATCAAGACGTTGCGGGAAAAGAACCCCCGCATGCAATTCTATGTCTTCGGGCTCATCATGCGCTGCCCCGACTATTCTCTCTCCGACGAAGAGCCCGACTATTACGACCTCTGCGGAAGAGAGATCCACCTCTTCGGAAGGTACACCCATCTGCAAAAACTCGGCAAGCTCACCGAGGAGGACAAAGAGGACTTCGAACGGGTCAAACAAAAGACGGCGCCCTATATCGGCGACTATCTTGCCCGCCGCGACAAAAATCTCTCCGTGCTCGAACACTGTCTCGGGTTCGTAAAGGACGGCACGGTGGACTATTTCGTCGTCCCGCAGGACGACGCGGCGGTGTACGGGTTCACTTCCATGGACCAGATGCGCATCCGTTCCTTCTTAAAGGAGAATTCCCTGCACCTCAGAACGGCGATGTACCCTTCGGCAGACGATACGGGTCTCATTCTGTTGGGGCGGGCGGTCGCGCGGCTCTCGGGGGTCTCCCCCAAAATTTTCGTGCACTATGCGAGCACCAAAGCCGAGGCGGTCGTCCCGTGGTTTGAGG
This sequence comes from uncultured Clostridia bacterium, assembly GCA_947629225.1. GTDB lineage: Bacteria > Bacillota > Clostridia > Christensenellales > Borkfalkiaceae > Gallimonas. Next base: position 2,946 of record CANRCY010000057.1, read on the forward strand.
ACAGAGCCCTCGGCGAAACGGTCAAATACCACATTCTCGCGGTCGGCGGGCGGCAGGTGTATTCCTTGCCCGAAGCGGACGTCGTGCTGTGCGTCAACATGGGCTCGGGCATGTATCGGGAGGACGACCCCGCCTATGTGCAGGCGTACGACGTCGAGCGCAATTTGGGCGAATTCGTAAATTTTCTCGGATACGCGCTCGAAAGCGGCAAGGTAGTCGCGGTGGGGGACGTCGCCGCATGCAACGGGAGCGACGGCGAACTCTTGCGCCTCCTCGGCAAAGAGGACCTGCTTTTGAAGATCCACTCCTATGCGGGTTGGAACACTTCGAGCAACACCCTCGGCACGGCGGTGTGCGCCGCAGTCTTGTATCTCCTCGGAAGAGACGATGCGGGCCGCATATCCTTTCTTTTGCACCGCTACTATGAAGACATGGCGTACATGGGCTTTGTGCGGCAGGACGTCACGGCTCATTTTCTTCCCCCGCGGGGCTTGGACTATTTCCATGCCGACGGCGAAGAGGGCGAGGTCGCCCGCGCCGTCAAGGAGGGGATCGTGCGCTACATGCAAGAGAATTTCCCGTCCCTTGCGGCGCTCGTCAAGGACGTGCACATCCGCATGCCTTGGCGCAGAATGTTCGAAACGGAGGTAAAACTCGAACTCAAATGAAGCTCGGCGTCGATCTCGGCGGCACCACGATCAAGGGGGCGCTGCTGAACGGTACAACTTTTCTCCGCGAGCGAGAAGCTCCCACCCGCGGCAGGGAGGGGAGAGAGGCGATCATGTCCTCCCTCTTTTCGGTGATAGACGCTCTTTTGGAGGGCGCGGAACGCCCCGAGCTTCTCGGCGTCTCCTCCGCGGGAAATATCGACCCGTATCGCGGCATTTGCGTATATGCTACCGAAAATCTCATGGGCTGGACGGGCGTCGACCTCAAAGGCACGCTCGAAGCCCGCTACCGCATTCCCGTGCAGGCGGATAACGACGCCGTCTGCGCCCTCAAAGGGGAACTTCTGTTCTATCCCGAAGAGCGGGACGTCACCATGCTCACGTTCGGCACGGGCGTGGGCGGCGCGAGCCTCGTAAACGGCGAGATCGTGCGCGGGGAACATTTCGACGGCGCCCGTTGGGGGCACGTCACCCTCTTCGAGGGCGGAAGACGGTGTTCCTGCGGCAAGCTCGGCTGTGCGGAGAGCTATCTCTCGGCGACCGCGCTCCTTGCCCGCGGCAGGGAAAAGCTCCCCGCGCTCGGGAGCGCAAAAGAGCTCTTCGAACTCTATGCGGAGGGGAATCCCGCCGCGCGGAGCGTTCTTACGGAGTTCGGGGACTGCCTCAACCGTCTTCTCGAAATCATTCGCGCCGAGGTCGCGCCCGCGCGCATCCTGCTCGGCGGCGGCATGGCGCAGTCGGAAGAGATCTTTTTGTCTTTCATTGAAAAAAAGGACGACGTCGCTTTCGCCCGCCTGAAAAACCGCGCGGGGATCGTCGGCGCCTGTCTGTAAGGAGAAATTATGAAATTCCGCATTTTATCCGAAGAACTGCGGGAAGCGGCGCAGGAGCTCGCTCCCTACGGCGTGGAGCTCGGGGACGAAGTCGCTGCCGAGTACCGCGAAGGTCCCTTTGAAATTGCCTATAACGGCGAACGGGTCGTCATTTCCGCGCCCAAAAAGGTGCAGTTCTTCTACGCGCTCAAACTGCTTTCGGACGAAGGTCTGCCCGAACGAGGCACGACCCTTTCGCCCCGTTGCAACTTTGACGATCTCACCTATATGCTCGACTGTTCCCGCAACGCCGTTCCCAAGGCGGAAACGCTCAAAGAACTCATCCGCCACCTCGCCGTGCTCGGGTATAACAGTCTCGGGCTGTACATCGAAGATACCCTTGTCGTAAAGGAATATCCCTATTTCGGCTATCTCCGCACCCCCTTCACGGCGGAGGAGATCCGCGAGGCGGACGGCTATTGCAAGCGGTTCGGCATCGAGCTTGTGCCCTATATCCAGACGCTCGCCCACTTCAATTCCCTCACCCGCCACTATGCAATGGGGCATTTGTTCGATACGGGCGACATTTTGCTCGCGGACGACGAAGAGGTCTACCGCTTTTTGGAGGCGCTCATCTCCGCCTGTGCGGACGCGTTCAGCTCCCGCAACATCAACATCGGCATGGACGAGGCGTACATGCTCGGGCGGGGACGCTATCTCGACCTTCACGGGTACGAATCCCGTTTCGACATCATGGCGAAGCACCTCGCCCGCGTCACGCAGATCTGCGAAAAATACGGTTTCCGCGCTCCCATGATGTGGTCGGACATGTTCTTCTCGCAGGCAATGGGCGCGCAGTACGGCGACGATCTGCCCGCGCACGTCGCCCAAAGTTTGCCCAAAAACGTCGAGCTCATCTATTGGGACTATTGCTCTACCGACCGCAAGCATTATGCCGCCATGATCGAAAAACACCGCATGTTCGAAAACCGCATCGGGTTTGCGGGCGGCGCGTGGAAGTGGCTGGGCTTTACGCCCGACAACCGCTATTCCTTCGCCGCATGCGGGGCGGCGGCTAAGGCGTGCGTCCAAAAGGGCGTCCGCCGCTTCATCGTCACGGGTTGGGGAGATAACGGCGCGGAATGTTCGGTGTTCGCCACCCTTCCCGCCCTGCTCTACTGTTCCCGCTGCAATTACGGAAATTTCAAGGTCGACGCCGCCTACAAGCGCAGTTTCTTGCGCCTCACGGGGGTGAAGTTCGAAGATTTCATGACGATCGACCTCTGCAACCGCGTCACGCGGAACAACGACGTGGAGGAGAAGAACAGCGCAAACAAATACCTTCTCTTCAACGACGTTCTGCTCGGCACGCTCGATACGACGGTCGAAGAGGGCTTGGGCGGGCTCTATGTCTCCCATGCGCGCAAACTCCTGCACGCCTCGAAGAGGGCGGGCAGATGGGCGTATCTCTTCGAAACGCAGTACCGTCTCGCGCGCGTGCTGGCGCTCAAAGCCGATATGGGTATCCGTCTCCGCAAGGCGTACGCCGCGGGGGATAGGGAGACCCTCTCCGTATGCCGCGGGGAATTAAAGGAACTTCTCAGGCGGGTCGACGCGCTCTACGCCGCATTTTCGGCGCAGTGGGAGCGGGAGTCCCGCGCCAACGGGTTCGACGTGCAGGATCTGCGTTTCGGCGCGTTGAAGCAGCGGCTCTCGGCGGCGATCCGCAAGCTCGGGGCATATCTCGAAGGGGGAGAGCCCATTCCCGAACTCGCCGAAACCCTTCTCGACCACATGGGGCACGGGAGCGAATTCGAGGTCGACCCCGACCAGTGCGAATGGCGTTGGCGCCGCATGACTTCCGTCAATGTCAACGAATAAAGGAGAACATATGAAATATCGTTTCGGGCGTCCCTTTCCCACGGACGCGGTCATAAAACAAGTCCCTCTTTCGTCGGGCTCGCCCGCGCATTTTTCCCTCTCGCGGGAGGGGGAGCTCGTCACGCTCTCCTATCCTCTCTCCGAAGGGGACGCCGTCTACGGTTTGGGCGAACAGATGCGCGGAATGAACAAGCGCGGCTGGCGCTATGAGAGCTGGAATCTCGACGATCCCATCCACCACGAGAGCAGGACCAACCTCTACGGCGCGCACAACTTCTTCCTCGTCTTCGGGAGAGAGTGCTTCGGCGTCTTTGTCGACTGTGCGGGCAGGGTGGAGTTCGACGTCGGCTTTACCGACAGGAACGTTCTCGCCGTCACGGCGAAAGACTTCGACCTCTATCTCTTCGAAGGGGCGAGCCCGCTCGAGATCGTTCGGGAGTTCCGCGCGCTCATCGGCAGGAGCTATATCCCTCCCAAGTGGGCGTTCGGCTTTGCGCAGTCCCGTTGGGGCTATAAGACCGAGGCGGACATCCGCGAGGTGTACGAAAATTACGAGAAGGCGGGGCTCCCGCTCGACATGCTCTTCCTCGACATCGATTACATGGAACGCTTCAAGGATTTCACGGTGGACAAGACCCGTTTCCCCGACCTCAAAGCGTTCTCCGCGGAGATGAAGAAAAAGAACATTCGCCTCGTGCCCATCATCGACGCGGCTGTCAAGGTGGAAAAGGGCTACCCCGTGTACGAAGAGGGGAAAAAGAAGGGGTATTTTTGCACGGACGAAAAGGGCAAGCCGTTTATCGCGGGGGTCTGGCCCGGGAACAGCGTTTTGCCCGACGTTCTCAACCCCGAAGCGCGCCGCTGGTTCGGACGAAAGTACAAGATCTTGCTCGATAAGGGCATCGAGGGTTTCTGGAACGACATGAACGAGCCCGTCCTCTTTTATTCGGAAGCGGGGCTCAAAGAGGCGCTCCGCCTCGCTTCGGAGACGAAGGAGATCGCCTGCCTCGACGACTACGAGCGGGTGAGCCACGCCTTCTTCTCCCTGCAAAACAACGACGACGATTACCGCACTTTCTATCATGAAACGGAGAACGGTCGCATCGTTCACGAGGCGGTGCACAATCTCTACGGCTACAACATGACGCGCGCGGCGGCGGAGTACTTTGCCGAATACGCCCCCAAAAAACGATTTCTCATCTTCTCGCGCTCCTCTTGCGTCGGCATGCACCGCTACGGCGGGATCTGGACGGGGGACAACAGCGCGTGGTGGTCCCATCTTCTGCTCAACCTGCAACAGCTTCCCGGGCTGAACATGTGCGGCTTCCTGTTCGCGGGCGCGGACTTGGGCGGCTTCGGCGGAGATACGACCGAGGAGCTCCTTCTCCGCTGGCTTGCGCTCGGCGTCTTCGTGCCTCTCATGCGCAACCATTGCAACGGTTCCCGCCCGCAGGAATGCTATCGTTTTACGAGAACGGACGTTTTCCGCAACATTCTCGGCATACGGTATTCGCTTTTGCCCTATCTGTACAGCGAATTCGTGCGCTGTGCCTTCGAAAACGACATGCTCTTCAAACCGCTCTCCTTCTGCTATCCCGAAGACCGCCGCGCGGCGACGGTCGAAGATCAGCTCCTCGTGGGGGACAGTCTGATGATCGCGCCCGTCTATACCCAAAACGCGGCGGGGCGGTATGTCTATCTTCCCGAGCGCATGAAGCTCATCCGCATGAAGGCGGGGGACAGGTTCACCGAACAGGTCCTCGAAAAGGGGGAATATTATATCCCCGTCGCCCTCGACGAGGTCGTCTTCTTCCTGCGCAGCGGAAAAGTGTTGCCCCTTGCCAAGCCTGCGAAGAACACCGCCGAGCTCGACGAAAAAAACCTGACATGGGTCAAATTTACCGAGACGCCCGTGCAGTTCACCCTCTGCCGCGACGGCGGGACGTCGGAGATCGGGAAAGAAGACTTCGAAACGGTGACTGTGGAGCCATAATATGAAAGCCGTACGACCGATCGCCACAACCGAAG
>CANRCY010000058.1 GCA_947629225.1 uncultured Clostridia bacterium
TCGAATCGGACAAGGGCTATACCAAGTTGCACGTCACCCTCTCCGAAGGGAAAAACCGCGAAATAAGGCGCATGTTCGAGGCGGTGGGGAGCCATGTCGACTTCCTCAAACGCATCAAAATAGGGGAGCTGACTTTGTCTGGGCTCGACCGCGGAGCCTGCCGCAAACTCACCCAAGAGGAAGTTTTTTACCTGCAAAATCTATAAAATATGAAAAGATAAGCGCCGCCGCGGGCAAAATTGCCCGCGGCGGCGCTTATCTACGTCAAGGAAATTTTCAATAGCTTCTCAAAAGCCCGACGACTTTGCCCAGAATTTGAACGCCGTTCGTCTCGTCGAGCACGAAATCGCTGAGTTTTTCGTTTTCGGGGTGAAGAACGATCTTCCCGTCGCGGCGGAAGAACCGCTTGACCGTCGCGCCCTCGTCCACGCCGTCGCTGAAAAGCGCGACCACAATGTCGCCGTTCTCGGCGGTATCCTGCTTTTTGACGACCACTTTATCGCCGTCGAAAATGCCCGCCTCGATCATGCTCTCGCCGCTCACACGGAGGAGAAAGAGATCGTCGCCCTTGAATTCCGCCGCGGGCAGAGTGTACATGTCCTCGAAATTTTCCTGCGCCAAAATGGGCTGACCTGCCGTAACAACGCCGATCAAAGGCGCTTTCACGGTCGCCGAGCTCCGCACGGAAACGGCGCGCTTTTTCCTGTCCGCCTTGTTGAGGTAACCCTGTTCGCGCAGCCTGTTCACATAGCTGTACGCCGTCGCAGTGGACTTGATGCCGAGATCTCGGCACATATCCCGCACCGTAGGGGGAAAGCCGTTCTCGTCGCAGTAACGGTCTATGTAGCGGACGACCTCTTCGAGCTTCTTTTGATCGATCATTTTCTCACCTCCGAAGCCATTGTAACACAAAAGAAAAAAAATTGCAAACAAACGTTCTATGTTTTTGAAAAATTTTTGAAAATTTTCTTGTTTTTTTCCTGCGGATATACTATAATAAAGGAAAGGGGACGGCTATGGAAACTAAAATGTGCGTTTTGGACGAAACGAAGGAGTGCGACGGGTGCCTCGAATGCGAGGTGTGCGACCTCGACCCCAACAAAATTTGCGATAACTGCGGCAAGTGCCTCGACATCAAAGAATTCGCGACGATCAAGATCGACAAGATCTACACCGATCCGAACGAATACCACGAAAAGTAGAGTACTATGTCAGACGTAATAACTATATCTTGTAGAATTCTCGGAATTGCTCCGCATAGATGGCGGGAATGACGGCGGAAATCTCGGCTCCGTCGTCGGTGTAAATTACTTTTCGGCAATAAAAGAGAGGGCGGAGCTCGGAAAATTTTCCTTCCTTCGTATAGGGAACAAAGAGGGTCGTACGGACGAATCTGTCTTCCACCGCCTGAAAAATGCGCTGTTTGAGGGCTTCGAGCCCTCTTTTTTCTTTTGCGGAGATCAACACGGCGTCGCGCGGCGCGTCCTCGCTCACCCCCAAGTCGCATTTATTCATGACGATGAGATAGGGGGAGGAGAAATCGAGCTCCTTCAAAACGCCGAGCGTCGTCGAGAGCTGGGTCTCGAAATCGCCCGCCGCGTCGCAGACAATGAGCGCCAAATCGCAATGGACGGCGCTTTCGAGCGTGGATTTGAACGCCTCGATCAAGTTATGGGGCAGATCTTGCAGAAAACCGACGGTGTCGACGAGCAAAAAGGGGACGCCCTCGATCTCGAACGAGCGCGCCGACGGGTCGAGGGTCGCAAAGAGCGCGTCCTTCGTGAGAACGTCCGCGCCCGTTAACGCGTTCAAGAGGGTCGATTTTCCCGTGTTAGTATAGCCGACAAGGGCGACCGTGAGCACCCTGTCCTTTTTTCTGCGCTCCGCCAAATATGCCCTGCGCCGTTCGGTACTCTTTAACCGTTCTTCCAAAGTATGGATGCGGGCGCGGATATGACGGCGGTCGGTTTCGAGCTGCGTCTCCCCGGGACCGCGCGTCCCGATCCCTCCTCCGAGACGGGAGAGCGCCTCGCCCTTGCCTTTGAGCCGCGGATAGAGGTATTTCAGCTGTGCGAGCTCCACCTGCAATTTTCCCTCGCTGCTTTCGGCGCGGAGGGCGAAGATGTCGAGAATGAGGGTCGTGCGGTCGATGACCTTTTTTCCGCCGAGGGCTTTGGAAATATTCAGCGTTTGGGAAGGGGAGAGCTCGCCGTTGAACAGCACCGTGAGTTCCAACCCGTCGAGCCGCTCCCGAAGTTCTTCCAATTTTCCCGCGCCGATGTAGGTCGCGGGGTTGATCTCGCGCACGTTCTGGTAGATCGTCCCCGCATATTCCGCTCCCGCGCTCTCGATGAGCGCCACAGCCTCGTCGTGCAAGATTTGGTCTTTCTCGCTCTCGACGGGCTGAATAATATACACGATTTCCGCTTTTTTCTCCGAATTATTCGTCATCATCGTCTTTTTTATGCAATTTTACGGCATTTGCGACCGAACGCCGATGGTCCTCCGTGATCGCCGCATAGTGTTTCCGCGTCGTGTTGACGTCCTTGTGCCCCAAAACGTCCGCCACAATGTAGATGTCGCCCGTCTCGCGATAGAGGCTCGTGCCATAGGTGGAGCGCAGTTTGTGCGGCGTAATTTTTTTGAGAGGGGAGACGATCTTTGCGTACTTTTTGACGAGATTTTCGACGGCGCGGACGGTAATCCGCTTATATTGCATGGACAAAAAGAGGGCGTGTTCTCCGGGCGGAACGCGGGGGTCTCCCTCCTTTTGCGCCATGTACGCCGCAAGCGCGTCGCCGACTTCCTCCGAAAAGTATAAGATCGCCTGATTCCCGCCCTTGCGCGTGACCAAAAAAGAATTATCGCTGAAATTGATGCTCTCGTTGTCGAGCCCGACGAGCTCGGAAATACGGATTCCCGTCCCCAAAAAGAGGGTGAGGATGGCGCTGTCGCGGATTTTCGTCTTTTCGTGGTAGCCGTCGGCGTGAGAGGGGAGCCCGCTGCCGTCTTCGGCGACGTCGAGAATGGCGGAAACTTCGTCACTCTCGAGGCGGATGATCTCTTTTTCATGTAGCTTCGGCGTGGGGACTTTTGCGGTGTTGTTCACCTCGATCAACCCCTTGTTGAAAAAATATTTGAAGAGGGAACGCACGGTAGAGAGCTTTCGCGCCTTGGCGCGCTCATCGCAGGAGAGCCGCTTTTCGCCGTATTTATAATTGGAAAGGTAGCTCAAAAAAATCTCGACGTCCGTTTCGCTCACGCGCTCGATGTCCTCGAGCGTCAGATCGCGCGGCTCCTTGCCGCGGAACTTTTTTTTGCAGAGGAAATCGAAGAAAATGCGCAGGTCGTAGCAGTAGTTGAGGCGCGTCAAAGTGCTAGTGCGGTTTTCGACGCCGCGCAGAAAATCCTCGCAGAAGGCGGGGAGCGATTCGAGGAGCCCGTCAATACGGTCGAGATTTTTGAGGTTTCGTTCCTGATAATAGTTTTCCGATCTCATAGCCCGATTATAGCACACTTCGAGAGAAATGTCAATTTTACGAATAGTTACAGGGGAAATTACCCCATGGGGAGGAGAGAAGCGCACCGACCGACCTCGCAAACTATTCGCAAAAGGCTAATTTTACGAAGAGATATGGGTAAAAAATGCGCTTTTTGACGGTTTTTCGGCACATTATCGTCTTGCGCTCCATAAAAACAGCGTTTTTCGCGCAAATTGCCTTGGACGGTTTCCCACAGAAAACGCGCATATTTTTTACAGATTTTTTGGGCTGATTTCGGAAAAATCCACAAATAAATCCCGTGGATTTTGCCGTTTTCGGCGAAAATCCACGGGAAACCGTTCAACAGGTATGATGCGTGACATAGGTATTATGTGTGACATAGTACCTATTGAGGCAGGGGATCGTCCTTGAAAAAGACGCCATAGGCGTTCGGCTCGATCACAAACCCGTCGGAGATCGTTTCCCCCGAAAAATACTCGCGGTATTTTTGAGCGGTCCTCAGAATGTAGCGGCTGTCCGAGCGGTTCATGTAGACGTACACGGCGCGATCTGCGGCTTTCCGCGCAAACACAATGCAGGAAAAATCGGCGAAGAGCTCTTCGTAGTCGCCCGCGCGGAAAACTTCCTTCATGGCGCCGCTGCGAAGCGCGCCGAGTTTGCGGTAGAATTTGTTCAATTCGCCGTCGGGATGCTCCCAATCGAAACAGGCGCGGCAGAACGGGTCGGCATAGCCTTCCATGCCGTTCTCGTCGCCGTAGTAGATGCAGGGCACGCCCGGCAAGGTAAATTGCAACACCGCAGCCATCTTCAAGAGTTCCCGTGCGCGCGCGCGTTCTTCCTCGGACAGCCGCGCCGCCGCCATTTCGTCTTTGGTGGAACACTGCTTTCCGCCGAGAACGGTGAGAATGCGCACCGTGTCATGCGTCCCGAGGATGTTCATGAGCGAGCACAACGCCTCGGGCGGGTAATTGTCGATGAGCATGAAGATCGTCTCGCGCAGCTGCTCCGTGCTTCCCGTGAGGAGATAATCGACAATGGCGTTTTTGAGCGGATAGTTCATCACGCCGTCGAGTTCGTTCCCGAGGAAATATTCGCGGCGGACGTTATAAGAAATTTTGTTGGAAGCGTCCTCCCAGACTTCGCCCAAGACGAGCGCGTCGGGATTCTCTTCTTTGACCGTGCTCCTCAGTTGTTTGAGGAAGAAGTCGGGGAGTTCGTCGGCAACGTCGAGCCGCCAACCGCCGATCCCGCGGCGGAGCCAGGTTCTGAGCACGCCGTTCTCGCCGAAGATAAATTCGCGGTAGCTCTCGGAGCGCTCGTTGACGGCGGGCAACGTCTTGATCCCCCACCAACAATCGTAAGAATCGGGGAAGGGGTGGAAGGTGAACCAATCGGAGTAGGGGGATTCCGTCGATTGATAGGCGCCGAGCGAAGGATATCTTCCGTAGAGATTGAAGTAGCGGCTGTCCGCGCCCGTGTGGTTGAACACGCCGTCGAGCACGAGCTTGATCCCCATCTCCCCCGCTTCCTTCACGAGCGCCTCGAAGTCCCCCACCGTCCCGAGCAACGGATCGATCTTGAGGTAGTCGCCCGTATCGTAACGGTGGTTGGAAAACGCCTCGAAAATGGGATTGAGGTAGAGCACGGTAACGCCGAGCTCCTTCAAATAGCCGAGCTTTTCTCGGATTCCGTTCAAATTTCCCCCGAAGAAGTCGTTGTTGAGCACCTGCCCGAAGGCGTTGGGGCGGTAATAGGGCTGTTCCCCCCACTGCCGCATGATCTTATGTTCCCCCGCGGGGCTCCCCTCTCCGCTCTTTGCGAAGCGGTCGGGAAAGATCTGGTACATCACCCCCCCTTTGAACCATTCGGGCGTGTGATAATCTTCTTCGAAGACGGTGATCTGCCACTCCCCTTCCGCGCCGAACTCCCCTCTCCGCATTCTGCCGCAGCCGAAGCGTCTTTCCCCCATGCGGAAATGATAAAAATACAATCCCGTTTCGTGGAAGCGGAGCGTGAGGACAAACCCCTCCTGCGTGCGGCGCATGGGAAATTCCTCTTCGGGGCAACCGTCGCGGTGCAAAACGAGCGCACAAGTTTCGGCGGAGAAGTTATCTTCTCCGCCCGAACCGCATTTTATTTTCAGCGTCAGATCTTTTCCGAGGGCAAACGCGCCGACCGAACTTTTGCACGTCCTGTCCACGGGGTGAAAGAAAACCTTCATGTTACTTTTTGAGCGACTTCAACCCCCAAATGTTATTTGCGTAGTCGCGGATGCTTCTGTCTGCCGAGAAGTAGCCCGCCGCGGCGATGTTGTTGAGCGACTTTCTGTTCCATTCCCGCTTGTCGTCCCTGTAAAGCGCGGACATCGCGTCCTGCGTTTTGGAATAGGATTCGTAGTCGGCAAGGCACATATAGGGGTCTGCCACGGGAGAACGGCGGAGAAGATAGTTGGCAATCTCGGCAAAGGAACAGCCGTTAAAGCCGACGATGAGCGACTCGATGACGCGGCGCATTCCCGTATCCTGGTTGTAATATGCGCTCGAATTGTAGCCGCTGCGCCAAATTTCGTCCACTTCTTCCGATTTTAAGCCGAAAATATAGATATTTTCCGCGCCGACGCGCTCTGCCATCTCCACATTCGCACCGTCGAGCGTGCCGATCGTAAGCGCACCGTTGATCATGAACTTCATGTTCCCGGTGCCGCTCGCCTCCTTGCCCGCGAGCGAAATCTGCTCGGAGATCTCCGAAGCGGGCATCAGTTTTTCCGACATCGTCACATTGTAGTTCTCCATGTAGACGACGTTGAGCTTCCGATTGACGGCGGGATTCTTGCGGATGTCCTCCGAGAGGAAGCAGATGAGTTTCATGATCTGCTTTGCCATATCGTAGCCCGCCGCCGCCTTCGCGCCGAAGATGTACGTCTTGGGCACCAAATCGAGGTTGGGATTTTCGCGCAAAGCGTTATATTCGGCAATGATATGAAGGGTATTGAGGAGCTGCCGCTTGTATTCGTGCATGCGCTTTGCCTGCACGTCGAAGATCGTGTCGGGGTCGAGGTCGATGCCCTGATACTTCTTGGCGTACTCGGCGAGCTGGACCTTTTTGATGTGCTTGATCTCGTCGAGGCGTTTGAGCACGCTTTCATCGTTTTCGAACTTCTTGAACCCGATGAGCTTGGAAGCGTCCGTCGTGTAGCCGTCCCCGATACACTCGTTGAGCAGTGCGCAAAGCTCGGGATTGGATTGGTTGAGCCACCGTCTGTGCGCAATCCCGTTGGTGACGTTGCCGAATTTTTCGGGAGAATAGTCGTAAAAATCGCGGAAAATGCTCTCCTTGATAATGCGGCTGTGGAGTTCGGAGACGCCGTTCACGCTGTGGGAGCCGACAATGCACAAATTTGCCATGCGCACGATGTTGTGCGAGAGCACGGACATGCGCGAGATCTTGTTCCAATCCCCGGGGAACCGTTTCCAGAGGTCCTCGCAGAAGCGGCGGTTGATCTCCTTCAGAATGCAATAGATGCGCGGAAGTCTGCGCGCGACGAGGTCCTCCGCCCATGTTTCGAGGGCTTCCGCCATGACCGTATGGTTGGTGTAGGCGCAGGTCGCCGTCGTGATGTTCCAAGCCGATTCCCAATCGAAATAGTTGTCGTCCACCAAAATGCGCATGAGCTCGGGAATGGCGAGCGCGGGATGGGTATCGTTGATGTGGATCGCCGCCATTTCGGGCAGAAGGGAAAGCGACCCGTATCTGCGCTTGTGGTCGGAAACAATGCATTGGAGAGACGCCGAAACGAGGAAATACTGCTGTTTCAAGCGGAGCGATTTGCCCTCGTTGTGATTGTCGGAGGGATAGAGCACCTTGGAGATGAGCTCGGCTTCGCTGTCGTCCCGCATGACGGCGTCGTAATTCCCCTGCGAGAAGAGCTTCATGTCGAAGTTCTGCACCGCCCGCGAACGCCAGAGACGGAGCACGCTGACCGCCTCGGAGTTATATCCCGAGACCATCATGTCATACGCGACCGCTTCGATCTCCTTCGCGTTTCTGTAAATGGTCTCCATGCCGTGGTCGGTCCACTTCTCCTCGATCTCCCCGTCGAAGCGGACGATAAACTGTTTGTCGCTCCGTTGGGTGAGCCAGCATTCGCCTCCCGGGAGCCATACGTCGGGCAATTCGATCTGCCATCCGTCGACGATCTTCTGCTTAAAGAGCCCGTATTGGTAGCAGATGGAAAAGCCCATTGCGGGATAGTCCTGCGTGGCGAGCCCGTCGAGGAAACATGCGGCGAGCCGCCCGAGCCCCCCGTTGCCGAGCCCTGCGTCGGGTTCTTCTTCGTAGAGGTCCTCGAGCGTGACATTGTACGGCTTTAACGCCTCCTTGACCGCGCTCTCGATCCCGAGATTGAAGATGCTGTTTTTGAGCGACCGCCCCATCAAAAATTCCATGCAGAGGTAGTAGACGCGCTTTGCCTTGGCGCTCTTCGTCTTGATATGGAATTTCTGCCGCTTTTCGAGCATGATGTCTCTCACGCTCATGACGACTGCTTTATAGAGTTGTTCACGGCTCGCCTCGGCGGGAATCACGCCGAAATAGCGCGAAAGTTTCCCGCTGATGAGCTGCTGTGCTTCCTGTCCTGTAAATTTGCTCATAGTTTCGTTTTGCTCCGATGATTATTTGAGAACGCTTTCATATAATTCTTCGTACGCCTGCGCCGATCTGTTCCAACTGAAATCGGTCGCCATCGCCTTTTTGACGAGGGCGTTCCACTCTTCCTTGTTGCGGAACACGCCGAGCGCCTCGTTGATGACGTAGAGCATGTCATAGG
>CANRCY010000059.1 GCA_947629225.1 uncultured Clostridia bacterium
TGCCCTTCTTTTCGGCAACTTTTGCCTCTTTTTCGGCTTTGCGGGCGGCTTCCGCCTGCTCGCGCGCGATCTGCGTCGGACCCTTTGCGTCCGTCTGCGCGATGAGCTCTTTATCCATTTTGATGTAGGACTTGCCCGACTGCAAGCTCCCCGTTTCCAAAATGACGGTGTTGTCGTCGCACACTTCCACGACGATGCCGCAAATGCCGCCTGCCGTTTTGACTTTGTTGCCGGGCGCGAGCGCTTCGAGCTGTTCGGTATATTCCTTCTGCCGCTCTTTGTTCTTTCTGTTCGAGAAGAGCATCCAAACGACAAAGCCCACCGCGAGCACGCCGAGCAAAACAAACAGGACCCAATTGGGAATGCCGCCCGCGGGGTCGGTTTTATTGTTGTTATTTTCCTCGGTAGGCGGAGTCGTTCCCTCTTCTTCTGCAAGCTGCTGATTTTCTTCTTCGAGAACGAGCGTTTCGCCGTTATAGACGAGCTCGTATTCGTCCGACCAATTAAAAAGTTTCATGTTGCCATCTCCTTTTTCTCTTGTACCCATGATACTTGCTTTTGTCTTTTTTTGCAAGCGTTTTTTGGATTTTTTTCCCTTTTTATGAAAAAATTCTCTTTCGGCGGCTCAATCTTGTTCCCCGAGCGACTGTTTGCGGTAGAATTCCCTTGCGTAATCCTTCACATATCCGCCGAGGATACTCTCCCGCAAGCCATGCATGAGTTTATGCAAATATGCGATGTTGTGCAGGGATAGAAGCATCGCGCCCGTCATCTCCCCCACGTTGACCATGTGGCGGAGATATGCCTTGGTGTAGTGTTTGCAACAGTAGCAGTCGCAGTCGGGGTCGAGCGGGGTGAAGTCTTCCTTATATTTGCCGTTGCGGACGACCACCTTCCCGCGGGAAGTGAGCGCCGTGCCGTTGCGGGCGACGCGGGTCGCGAGCACGCAGTCGAACATGTCGATCCCCCTCATCACGCCCTCTACGAGGCAATCGGGCGAGCCGACCCCCATGAGATAGCGGGGAACGTCCGTCGGCAGTTTGGGCTGTAAAAAGTCGAGAAGCTCGTACATGCGCGCTTTCGGCTCCCCCACCGAGAGCCCGCCGATCGCAATGCCGCGCGTGACGAAGGGCAGACAGCGGTTTAAGCTCTCTTCGCGCAAGTCTTCGTAAAAGTTCCCCTGCACGATGGGAAAGAGCGCCTGTTTGGGATTTTCGTGCGCCCTGTAACAGCGTTCGAGCCACTTCGCCGTGCGCTCCATCGCCGCCCGCGCCTGCTCGTGCGTGTAGCCGTATTCGCTGCACTGGTCGAACGCCATCATGATATCCGAGCCCAAATTGTGCTGGATCTGCATCGCCTTTTCGGGCGTGAAGGTGTGATAGCTGCCGTCTACATGGGAGGAAAAGGTGACGCCGTCGTCGGTGATCTTGTTGAGCGCGGCAAGGGAAAAGACCTGAAAACCGCCGCTGTCGGTGAGAATGGGTCTGTCCCAATTCATGAATTGATGCAAGCCCCGCCCGCGCGATGAGCTCGTCGCCGGGGCGCATGTACAGGTGATAGGTGTTGGAGAGAATGATCTGCGAACCGATCTCTTTGAGGGTATCGGGCAGGACCCCTTTGACCGTGGCTTGGGTGCCGACGGGCATGTAGACGGGGGTCTCTATGTCTCCGTGCGGGGTATGGAAGACGCCCGCGCGCGCCCCCGTTTCGGGGTCGGTCTTTAAGAGTTCAAATGAAAAATATTCGTCTTTCATAGCGCGTTTTTCTTAAAAAATTTTTCTTTTCCTTTTTATTTTTATATAATTCTTTGAAAAAGTCAAGTTGTTTTCAAAGAAATGATGAAAATTTTTTTCCTTTTTCATTGACAAATGACACTTCCTGCGTTACAATGAAACAAAAACAAAGGAGCCGATTTTTATGTTCAAGAAGAAACTTCTTGCCTTATTGCTTGCGGCGGGAATGCTGACGATCCCCTTTGCGGTGAGCTGTGAAAAGACGCCGCCCGACGACAACGACGACCCCGGACAGCACCTGCCCGACGACAAAGATCCCGATGATAAGGACCCCGATGACAAGGAACCCGACGACGGCGGGCAGGAAGAGGACGTTTATGCGCTGACCCTTCCCGCGCGCTACCTGCTCGCGACCGCGGAGGGCGCGAAGACCGTGGACGCAGACGCGGCGCTCACGCGCAACGGAGAGGCGTTCGACGGGGAAATCGCCTATACGGTCGCAGATACGGGCATTGCCTCCGTCTCGGACGGGACGCTCACGGCGATCACCGCGGGCAAGACGACCCTCACCGCGACCTATACCCCCGAAAAGGGAGAGCCCGTGACGGCGACCGCGGCGGTGGAAGTGCTCGCGGAGACGACCGCAAAGGCAGTGAACGACTTCGAAGAAGAGAGTTTGAACCTTTTGGGCAGAACGTACTTCACCCAAAAGCATTTCCAGCTCGATAACCCCTGCACGGGATTCGAGGTCGCCTTCTTCGGCACCGAGCTCAGCGTGAAATTTTACAGGGGAGACGGCAGAGTTGCGGTCTACCTCGACGGGTCGGAGGAATCGGTCCTGCTCGACGTTACCAAGGACACGACGCTCAAAGTAGCGGAAGGGCTCGAAGAGGGCATACACGTTGTGCGCTTGATAAAAGCCATGGGACCTTCGTTCGGCAATCTCCAGCTCGAAACTTCCCCCATTTCGACGGACGGCGTTTTCCTCACCGCCCCCGAAAGACCCGAACTCAAAATCGAATTCGTCGGCGATTCCATTACGGCGGGCATCGGCGCTTCGGGAACGCCTTCCGAATCTTCGCCCACCGTGCAAAACTCCAACTGCACCAATTCTTACGCCTACCTCACCGCGCAAAACCTCGGCGCGGATTACTCCATCGTCGCCCTTTCGGGTATCTGTGCAAAATTCCTACCGTCGACAGCGTCCGTCTGTATGTACGACAAATACACGAAAGGCGGCATGAACGGCGGCGGGGACTATGACTTTACCCAATTCGACGCGGACTTCGTGGTGCTCGCCCTCGGCGAAAACGACATGTGGCTTGCAACCTCTCACCCCGATTACAGCGTGGAGCTCTTCCGCAAGGATTACGCCGACATGCTGCGGCTCATCCGCGAAAAGCGCCCGAACGCGCACATCGTGTGCATTTACGGCATGATGGGAGCTTCTTCGACCACGGAAGCCGAACAGACGATCACGGGAGCGATCGAGGACACGGGAGACGAGAACATTTCCCATGTGAAGATGACGCAAAACGTTGCGGGCGCGCACCTCCACCCGAGCGCCGCCGCGCACAAACAGACGGCAAAGAAACTCACCAAGCACATCCAATCGTATTTGAATTAAAGGAGACGCTATGAAAAAGAAACTCTTTCCGATAATCGCGCTCGTCTTTTCGTGCGGGCTGCTCTTTGCTGGCTGTAACAAGACGCCCGATACGCCCCCTCCCGACGAACCCACTTCAATCGAGGGGCTCGAAGTAGTCTCGGACGAGGAGATCAACACGTTCGAAAGCGACGCGCTCAGGCTGTTCGGCAGGACCTATCTTCTGAAGAATGAGCTCTGCCTCGACAACGCCGCCACGGGCTTCGAGGCGACCTTCTACGGCACCCGCTTCGAGGCGGAGATGACCCCCATGACCGACGCGCTCTATTACCGCGTATTCGTCGACGGGGACGAAGAGGGCACCAAAAAGCACTTCTTGGGCAACCGCAGTTATGTGCTCGCAAAGGACCTCGAAGAGGGCGTGCATACCATTCGGCTCGTAAAGTCCACCAGCTCGCAGAACGGCGTTGTGCATGTGACAAAACTCAAAACGGACGGCAAGTTCCTCCGTCCCGAGAAAAAAGACAGGGTGCGCATCGAATTCGTGGGCGACTCGATCACCGTGGGCGCGGGGCTCTACGGAAAGGCGGGAGACCCGTGCGCCGTGGAAAATTCGGACGCCGCCAAGTGCTATGCCTACCTCGCCGCACAGGCGCTCGACGCAGATTATTCCATCGTGGCGACCGAGGGCATTTGCGTGAAAAAGACGATCGGCTGGCTCACGATCAACATGATGGAGATGTATGAGCAGCTCTCCTCGGTGACAACGGGGAAATATTCCTACCCCGAAGAGACGCACGACGTGGTCGTGATCGGGCTCGGCACGAACGACGGCTACGCGATGAGCGGAGACAGCACCTATACGCAGGAGCTGTTTGCGGAGGACTACGGCGCGCTCATCGACCTCGTCCGTTCCAAAAACCCGCACGCAAAGATCGTATGCGTTTACGGCATGATGGGCGTGAATTCGTCCATCGAGAACGGCATTAAAGCCGCGATCGAAGGGAAGAACGACGAGAGGATCACCTACCTCAGGCTTCCCACCGAACAGAAGGGCGCGGATACCCACCCTTCCCTCGAAGGGGCAAAACAGCAGGGCGAAGTGCTGCTTGCGTACCTCAACGAAATTTTATAAGGACCCAAGGCGTGAGCCGCGGCGGCAATTTGCCGCCGCGGCTGTTTTTTTGTGTTTTTGAAAGAGGGATTGCCCCCACCTGTCATGGCTTACGCCATGCCACCCGCCCCCGTAAACGGGGGCAGGTAGGAGAGATTTCTCGATTCCGCTTCGCTCCACTCGAAATGACAGTAGAGGGTGGAGCGGCGCAATTCTGCTCAACAGCCCAGTGGGCTGTGAGCTGCGCCGCGACAGGAGCGTTGGCAAACGCGACGGGGTTTTGGCGGTCCCTGCCGCCAAAACTTTCGGAAACCCTTTCGGCGCTTCGCGCCACTTTCCCTAAAAGGGACAGCAAGAGAGCGTCCTCGACTACGAAAGAGATGCGTAGCTTATAAGAAGAGGCACGCGTCGCCGAAGGAAAAGAACCGATATTTCTCCCTGACCGCTACTTCATAGATGTGCAACACTTCCTCGCGGGAGCAAAGGCAACTGACGAGCATTAAAAGGGTGCTCTCGGGCAGGTGGAAATTGGTGATGAGCCCGTCGATACACTTCATTTTGTAGGGCGGGTACAGAAAGATTTGCGTTTCTCCCTTGCCCGCTTTGACCGTGCCGTCCTCGTTCGCCACCGTTTCGAGGGTGCGCACGGACGTTGTGCCGACCGCGATCACCCGCCTGCCTTCCCGCTTGGCGCGGTTGATTTTTTCCGCCGCCTCTTCGCTCACTTCGTAATATTCGCTGTGCATGACGTGCTGTTCGACGTTCTCGACCTTGACGGGGCGGAATGTGCCCAGCCCGACGTGCAACAGGACCTCTACGATCTCCACCCCCATGCCGCGGAGGCGCGCAAGGAGCTCTTCCGTGAAGTGCAACCCCGCCGTGGGCGCCGCCGCCGAACCGTTTTCTTTGCAATACACCGTTTGGTAGCGGTCGGGGTCTTTGAGCTTTTCGTGAATGTAGGGGGGAAGCGGCATGGTCCCCGCGCGGGAGAGCACGTCTTCAAAGGCTCCACGGTAGCTGAATTTGACGATCCGTTCGCCCGTTTCGGTGACGGAGAGGACGGTGAAAGAGAGCTCGTCGTTTACCGTGAGCGTCGCGCCTACCCTGCATTTTTTGCCTGGGCGGACGAGTACTTCCCATTCGTCGAGCATACGCCGCTTTAAGAGGAGAACTTCTGCCGCGCCGCCGTTTTGCGTGTGCGCATACAGCCGCGCGGGCAACACTTTGGTGCGGTTGACAACGAGAACGTCCCCCGCTTTGAGATAGCCGCAAATGTCGCGGAAAACTTTGTGCTCAATTCTCTTTTCGGCTCTGTGATAGACCAAAAGCCGCGACGAATCGCGCGGCTCTGCGGGTGTTTGGGCGATCAGCTCTTGGGGCAAATCGTAATAAAAGTCAGATGTTTTCATGGTTGTTGAGATTTCTCGATTCCGCTTCGCTCCACTCGAAATGACAGTAGAGGGTGACAGAGGGTGGAGCGGCGCAATTCTGCTCAACAGCCCGGTGGGCTGTGAGCTGCGCCGCGACAGGAGCGTTGGCAAACGCGACGGGGTTTTGGCGGTCCCTGCCGCCAAAACTTTCGGAAACCCTTTCGGCGCTTACGCGCCACTTTCCCTAAAAGGGACAGCAAGGAAAAATGAGGTCAGTCGAAGACGGAGAGTTGCTTGCGGACGGATTCGGGCATTTGAATGCCCATGTGCTCGTAGCCGCCTTTCAGACAAATCCTGCCGCGCGGCGTGCGGGCGATAAAGCCGAGTTGGAGCAGATAGGGCTCGTATACGTCTTCGATGGTGTTCACGTCCTCGTTGATCGTGGCGGCAAGCGTATCTAACCCCGCAGGTCCGCCGTTGAACTTTTCGATGAGGGCGCGCAGAAGGTTCCTGTCCGTCTCGTCTAAGCCCAGAGCGTCGATCTCGAGGCGGGAAAGCGCCTCTTTCGCGGTCTGCTCCGTGACGGTCGCGCTCCCCGAGACTGCCGAAAAATCGCGCACCCGCTTTAAGAGCCTGTTGGCGATACGGGGCGTGCCGCGGGAACGGCGGGCGATCTCGAAGCCGCCCTTCTCCTCCACCGAGATGCCGAGCGTGCGCGCCGAACGGGTGACGATTTTCTGCAATTCCGCGGGCGTGTACATATCGAGACGGCACAGAATGCCGAAACGGTCGCGCAAGGGAGAGGAGAGCATGCCCGCGCGCGTGGTCGCCCCGATGAGGGTAAACCGTTTGAGCGGAAGACGGATATTCCGCGCCATGGGTCCTTTGCCCACGATGATGTCGAGCGCGAAATCTTCCATTGCCGAGTAGAGAGTTTCTTCCACCGTGTGGTTGAGGCGGTGGATCTCGTCGATGAACAGCACGTCCCCCTCGTTTAAGTTGGAAAGGATTGCGGCGAGGTCGCCCTGCCGCTCGATCGCGGGACCGCTCGTGAGCTTGATCTGCGCGTCCATGGTGTTTGCGATGATGTGCGCGAGCGTCGTTTTGCCGAGCCCGGGAGGACCGTATAAAAGGACGTGGTCGAGCGCCTCTCCCCGCGCCTTTGCCGCCGCCATGTAGACGGAGAGATTCTCTTTGATCTTATCCTGCCCGACGTACTCTTCCATCGTCTTGGGACGAAGGATATTTTCCTCTGCGTCGTATGTACTTTTGGTGCTCGTGAGAAGGCGTTCTTCGCCGTCGCCGAATGCGTCGTCAAACATGATCTGCTCCCATACCTCTCTATTACATTCCCCTCAGCGCAAGGGAGATGATCTCCTCGACCGAAGCCGCGCCGCTTGCCTTTGCGCGCTCTACGGCGCGCGCGCTCTCTTGCTTGGTGAACCCAAGCCCCATGAGCGCGGAGACGGCGTCGTCGTCTTCCCCCTTGGAGAGGGGGACGGAAGAGACGCTCTCCCGCCCGAGCAGTTCGTCTGCGGAAATTTTGCCGTGCAGCTCCAAAATAATGCGCTCCGCCGTCTTTTTGCCGACCCCCTTGACTGCCGAAATCCGCTTGCTGTCTGCCGTGGCGATCGCTTCGGAGAGCTCGGCGGGGTTCATGGACGAAAGAACGGCGATCGCCATTCTTGCCCCCACGCCCTGCACGGACGTGAGTTTGAGAAAGAGCTGCTTTTCGCGCATGTCGGCAAAGCCGAAGAGCGCCGCGCCGTCTTCGCCGAGTTTGAGGTAGGTGTAGACTTCCCCCTCTTCCCCCGCTCGGACGCCCGAGAGGCGCGAAAACGCCGCGCCCGAACAGACGACTTCGTACCCGACCCCGTTGACGTCGAGAAGAACGTAGTCGGGCGTGAGCTCTTTTACTTTTCCTCTTAAATATCCTATCATAATGGTTTCCTTTGTGGGTCCCCCCTCCCCTACCCCTCCCCCAACTCGTTGGGGGAGGGCGAGATATGAAGAGATGTTGGGTCCCCTCTTCCTCCCGCGCGGAGAGGGCGAGAGGTAGAGATTTCTCCACGCGGTCGCTTTGCTCCCTTGGTCGAAATGACAAAGAAGGGGCGACGAGAGGAGAGATTTCTCGACTGCGCTCGAAATGACAAATACCCCACTCGGCATGGCTCGCCATGCCACCCGCCCCCATGAATGGGGGCAGGTCTTTTTCTACCTTATGCCGAAGAGAGAGGCGAAACGGCTTGTGAAGGCGTGGCAGAGCGCAACTGCCAAAGCGTCCGCCGCGTCGTCGGGACGGGGAATGGCGCTCAGGCGCAGGTGGCTCGCAACGACCCGCTGCATCTGCCCCTTGTCCGCCGCGCCGTAGCCCGTGAGCGCTT